>NZ_OZ034965.1:1200000-1500000 GCF_964030805.1 Spiroplasma endosymbiont of Zeiraphera isertana | reverse complement strand
TTTTGCACCAAGTCTATTATATTTATTATTGTAAAAATTGTATTAAAAATTAATCAAATTTTTTAAAAAGGTGGTGAATATTATGTTAGGTAGATTTTTTAGAAAAGATAAAAGTAATATTAGTGATAATCAAAATGAAAAAGTAAAATTTTTAACTAATAAAAATAAAAGTACTCATGCTTCAATTTTAAATTATTTTGGTTTTAATGATTTTAATCATGAAACTTATTTCACTGATTTTGTAGCAGAAAATAATGCTAATTTATATAATTCTCCATTAGACATTAATAATGAAACTATTAAACAATATTTAATTAAACAAGAGTTTTATAGAAAAAATTGAAATTCTATTTTTAAATTAAGTAAATTAGGAATTAGTGGTTATTTAATTTTTATTGCTAATGATGACTTATATTTTCAAGTAGTAGATATACAACAAAGAGTTTATGATATTACTGGTAAATTAATTCAATGTACTATTTTTTATGATAGTTATCAACAAAATGCACAAACGGTAAGATTATTTGAAATTTATACATTAAATAATGAACAAGTAACTATTAATCGTGCAATTTATAGTATTAATGATAATAAAAAACAATTTACATTATCTTTTAAAGAATAGACTTGGTGCAAAACTAAGGTAATTCAAAATTATATATTCCTGCTATTAAATTAAATCTTAATGCAAATCTTCGTATTTTATTGCGATATTTTAAACTTAAAATTTTAAAACGTTTTAGTTTAGCAAATACGTGTTCAATTTTAATTCTAATTTTACTTAAAGTTTTATTGTATTCTTTTTGAATTGGTGTTAATTGATTGTATTTACTTTTTTTAAATGGCAAAAATGTATTTTTATGAATATTTTGTATACCTTGATAACCTGAATCAACAAAAACTTGTTTTTCTGGATGAATAAAAGTTTTAGATTTTAGAAGCAATTTAAAATCATGAATGCTTCCAAAACAAAAAGCAGTTGAAATAATTTTTCCATTGGAAATATCAATAATTATTTGGGATTTGAGAGAATGATGTTTCTTTTTACCTGAAAAAAGTAATTTTAGTTTTTTTTAATTCTTTCAATTGGAGTTTCAGTAGCATCAATAGCTAACAAATTATTATTAGTACCTTTATTTTTTGTTAAATCTTTTTTTCCAGGTAAATTAAAAATTCCGCTTTTTATTAAAATATTTTCAATTCAAAAAATATTACGAATGCAACTAGTATGACTAATATTATATCTTTTTGCAATAACTCTATAACCACTATAGTCTTTTCAATATTCTAAAGTCATTAATAAACGCTCTTCAATTACAATTTTATTTTTTCTACCACCATAATATTTTGTTTAGACTCAGCAATTTTTAAAATTTCAAGCATTTTATAAAATGTTTGTGTCTTTATGCCGACTAAACTATAAAATTCTTGATCATCTTTATATTTTTTCAACATAATAACTATCACCTTTAATATTAATAATAATCGTTAAATTGTTAAAATTAAAGGTTTTGCACCAAGTCTAATAAAACTTTAAGTAAAATTAGAATTAAAATTGAACACGTATTTGCTAAACTAAAACGTTTTAAAATTTTAAGTTTAAAATATCGCAATAAAATACGAAGATTTGCATTAAGATTTAATTTAATAGCAGGAATATATAATTTTGAATTACCTTAGTTTTGCACCAAGTCTATTCTATTTTATTATTAATATTGTCAATATTATTATTATTTTCAATGGTAGTTTGTGATTCTTCAATAGTTAATTCAATTGGTATAGTTAAAGTTTGAATACGTTCTAATAAACGTTTAACTTTAATTTCTTCTGATTTACTATTTTTTAAATAATAATGTTGATATAGTTCACTAATACTATAGTTAGAATTAATAAATGTAGTTTTTAATGGTAAAATTCGTGCATTAAGAATACTAAATAATAATTCATCACGCTCTCAAGCGCTAACGGTTTCACCGCCTAAATCATCAATAAATAATAAGTCACATGATTTTAATTGTTCAATTTGCTGATTAGTATCAGTATCATTTTTAAAACTTTTTTTAATGTCCATAACAAATTCAGGTCATACAATAAAACAAACAGTTTGATTTTTTTGAATTAATTTATTTGCAAATAAGATAAAAATAAAAGTTTTGCCACTACCTGTGTCACCATATAAGTATAAACCTTGATAACTTTTGTGTTTTAAAGATTGATGTAAATACTGGATGATTTCTTTTCTTGCATTAGTTGAGGCATTAAAATTTTTACTTCATGAAAGTGATAAAAGTTTATCATCATAGTATTTAATTAAAAAATTATTATGTACTTGTTGTTGGACAGATCTATTAATAGAATGAAGACAATCCGTTAGTACTAAACTTATTTTTTGATTAGGTAACATTACTAGTTTATAACGATATCCTTTAACATTTTGTAGACATTTGCTAAGATTCTCTCGTTTTTTACATAAATTGTAGCTATCAATATAAGTTTTTAATAAATCAACATATGGTTCTAGTTTGCTGTTAGTTAAGTTGTTTTTTTTAATAAAGTCATGAAGTTCAGCATTGTTAATGTTTTCTTTTAAGATAGTTGTCGCTTTAAGTTTCATGATAATCATTTCCTTACTTAATAATAATGTTTTTTAATAATTAAATTAATGGGCATCAAATTCCTTTAAAATATTATTTATTTCTTCTTGAGTTAATTTTATATCTTTTTTAATATTATCAACCTTATATTTTTTAATTAATTTTTTATTGAAATTATTTGTTGTTGATTGTTCTGTAGTAGATCATAATGATTCTTGTTGAAATTGTTGCTGTGGATTTTTTTTGCTACGAGCATAAGCAAGTTTTAAATGAGATAAAGCATCATCAATACTATTAATTTTATTTTCTTGAAAGGTTTCAGCAATTTTAATAATATAGTTTGGTTCTAAACGTTTATTATTTTTAAATCAAACATATTCAATTAAGCAGTTAATTACAGCATTATTTAATTGAAAGTTATTAGTTAATATTTCTAATGTTGTTTTTAATTTATCAGTTGGTATTTTACCAGTTAAATTTTTTAAATATTCTTCAGGTAATTTTTGTTGCATTAAATTTAATGTGGTATTAATAACATCAGAATTATCTTTAGATATAATTGTATTACCATTAGAATTTAAATTAACTTTCATAGTGTTAATTTGGTTTTTATTTTGAAATGAATAAATTGGTCTAGAAATTGATGTTTGTTCTTGTTTAGCATAAATATTATTAAGTGCTGTTTTTAATTTTAAAGATTGAGGGATAGTATTTTCCTGTTGAGTAATATTAACATAATTTTCTGTAATTTCAATATCATTTTTCAAAAAATAAAATTTTTGTCTTTCGTAATTTAAAGTTCCTAATTGTTTAAGTAGTTCTGAGTTTAAATGGGTATTAGCAAAAAAATCATCAGCAGATAAGGGAGAACACAATTGATAAATGTAAGTAGATTTTAAAGAATAGTAGTAAGTATTAATAAGGTTAACAGATTCAAGTTGTTGGAAAGCAACAAGTAATTGAGTGGAAGTTATTTTTAATAAAGATTTAATTCGTCCATGATTGAAATCAAGATTAATACGTTTTGTTAATAACTTTTCTTGAACTAAAGTTAAATATAAATTTATTGCTTCAATACCAATTATTGGTTGATATAACATAAATAAAATTTGGTAATCTTCGTTACTAATATATTCTGATTGGTTCAACTTAAAAATATCAATATCATTTATTGTTCTGTTCATATTCATTCCCTAACTTTCTTTTTACTATCCATTTCTTTCATGGTATGATAATTATATGCACATAAAGAATATAAATAAAGTGAAATGATTAAAACACATACTTATCCACATTTATTCCACTTTTTTTTATTAAAAATATTCTTTATTAATAAATACTTTTGAGTTTTCCACAGTTAATATTTAATTTGACAGTGATTACAAAAGTAAGTTCCGCGAAGGTTTATTTTTATTTTTTTGATAATAGTATGGCATTTAAAACAAGGCATTTTTGCTCTAGTATGAACTTGTAATTCTTGTTGATAGTAACCTGTTACACCAAGGCTTGAAGTATAACTACTAATTGTTGATCCACCAAGTTTTATTGATTTATCAAGCACAAATCTTGCTTTATTAATGATTTCTTGTAATTGTTTAAGTGTTAAATTTTTAGTAATACTTTGCGGATGAATACTAGCATAAAATAATACTTCATCTGCATAAATATTTCCTAAACCACTCATAACATTTTGTTCTAATAATGTTGCTTTAATACTTTGACTTTTATTTTTTCATTTATTTTTTAAATATTCAGCAGTAACATTTTTATTAAAAGGTTCTGGACCAATATTAATATAAGGTTTTATGTTTTGATATTCATTTTTAGTTTGCAAATGAAAGGTTCCAAACTGTCTTGTGTCATGATATCTTAATTCGTATTTATTGTCTAATTCTAATATTAATAAGACATGTTTTCAATTTATTGATTGATTATTTTGTTGAAAATAATATTTTCCTTCCATTCGTAAATGACTTAATAATACATAATCATCTAATATAAATATTAATAATTTACCAACTCTTTGAACATCATTTATTGTTTGTCCAATAATTTGTTTTGTGAATTGTTCAATACTTGGTGTTTTGATAATTTTATTTAAAAGAATTCTAACACCAATAATTTTATGATTAGTTAAAAGTGGTTGTAAAGTTTTGCGAACAGTTTCAACTTCGGGTAATTCTGGCATTTTTATTTTCCTTCCAATAAAATATAATAAACTAATTTATTTTAAATATTAATAAATTTTTAAAAATTTATTTTAATTCAAATCAGTTATCACCAATACTAGTATTAATTAATAAGGGAACTTTTAATTTAGTAACATTAGACATAATTTTAGTAATTTTAGTAATAACATCATTAACTTTATTATCTTCAACTTCAAAAATTAATTCATCATGAATTTGTGCAATTAATATTGCATCAATATTTTGTTTTTTTATTTCTTCATAAATTTTATTCATTGCTAATTTTAAAATATCAGCAGCACTACCTTGAATTGGCATGTTCATTGCTATTCGTTTACCAAAATTTTGAATCACCTTATTTTTATTTGTAATTTCCATTACTTCTCTTCTACGATTAAAAATTGTTTGAACGTATCCATTTTTTTCACAAAAATCAATTATATTATTAATATAACTTTTAATTTTTGGAAAAACCGAAAAATATTTATTAATAAATATTTTAGCATCTTCAACTTTAATTCCTATTTGTTGTGATAAACCAAAACTAGAAATGCCATAAACAATGCCAAAATTAATAGCTTTTGCATTTTGTCTTTGTTCGTTAGTAACTTCTGCTAAAGGTATATTTAATATCTTACTTGCAGTTTCGCGATGAATATCATGCTTTTGTTGAAAAGCTTTAATTAAATTTTCATCTTCACTAATATGAGCTAATATTCTTAATTCAATTTGCGAATAATCACAGGATAGTATTTTAGTATGTGGTTTGCTTGGAATAAAGATTTTGCGAACTTCTCTTTGTTCTTTATCGCGAATACTAATATTTTGCATATTAGGATCTAATGAAGATAACCTGCCAGTACTGGTTTGTACTTGATTATAAATGCTATGAATTTTACCATCATCAAAAATATATTTTTGTAAACCAAGTAAGTAAGTGGAATATAATTTTTGTAATTTACGATATTCTAAAAGAATATCGATGATTGGATGTTGATTTTTTAAACTAATTAAAACTTCAAAAACAGTACTACCTTTTTTATAATTAGGTAATTTTAATTCTTTAAATAAGTATTCACTAATTTGTTTTGGTGAATTTGGATTTAAATTACTATTACTTTCTTTTTTAATTTGTAATTCTAAATCTTGGATTTTTAGTAAAGTTTTATCAGTTAGTAGTTTTAATTTTTTTTGATCAATGTTAACACCATTACACTCCATATTTACTAATACAAAAGCAGCAGGTAGTTCAATCTCTTGATATAAATTTCAGTTATTAGTATCTTTTAATTTTTTTATAAGAATGAGATGAGAATCTGTTAAAAAATTTAATTTTTTTTCTAAAAAAATAGCTATTTCTTTTTCATCATTGGGAATATTTTTTTTAATACCTTTGCCATAGAAATCATCAGCGCTTAAATTATCTTTAACATTGACATTGAGCATAACAGCAATGTTTTCTGGTAATATTTTTTCATTAGCATAAAGAAGGTAAGCAGCTAACATATGGTCAAAAATAATATTATTTATTATCAATTTTAAACGTAGTCCTGCGATAATAACCTTTTTTAAATCTCAAGTTATTTTTTGTAGTTTTTTATTTTGTAAGAAATGTTGAAAATTAGGACAATTAATTGCATTAATTTTATTAATATAAAATGTTCCTTGTTCATTTTTAATACCAAAACCAATAATATTATCACGATTATAATTATCACCAAAAATTTCTAATCATAAGTAATTTGAATCACAATTTCATTCTTGATTTCATTTATTTATAATTTGAACGTGAGATGTACTATTTTTATTAGTTTTAGGATTAGTGTCTTGTGTTAATAAAGAGTTCATATTATATTGTTTGTAAAAGTCTTGTAACTTTTCATTATTTAAATTTTCAACATTATAATTAAACGTTTCTAAATTACCAGTAATTGGTGTATTTAAATTAAGTTGTGCTAGTTGTTTACAAATAATACCATTATTAAAGTTAAGTTTAATTAGTTTACTAACATTTGGTTTTAATTGTTCTACATTTTCAATAATGTTTTCTAATGTGTCATATTCTTTTAATAAACTAATAGCGGTTTTTTGACCAATTCCTTTAATGCCGGGTAAATTATCAGAACTATCACCCATTAATCCCTTTAAATCGGTAACTTGATAAGGTAATAATTCATATTCTGATTGAAATGTAGAAATAGTAATAACCTTTAAATCACTCATCCCTTTTTGTGGATTAAGAATTTTAATATTGTTATCTAATAGTTGTAATAAATCTTTATCACTACTCATAATATCAATTTGATAATTACTAGCAATTTTATTTTTAACAATGCTGCCAATAATATCATCAGCTTCATAATTATTTATTTGTCCCCAAGGAATTTGTGCTAAGTCTAAAAAAATTTTAACTAAATTAAATTGTTCAATTAACTCAACCGGAGTTTCACTTCTTTTTCCTTTATATGTTGCTAAAGTTTCATGACGAAATGTTTTACGACCAGCATCAAATGCAACAAAAACACTAGCATAGTTGTTAGATTTTAAGTACTTAGTCAACATTCTAATAAAAGCATAGACGGCATTAGTTGGAATACCCTGTAGCGAATGTAGATTAACTCCTTGGTATGCAGTAGCATAATATGCTTTAAATAATAAATTGTTACCATCAATAATTAATGCTTTTTTCATTTATTCACCTAATTTCATAAAACTATTATAACAATAAGTAAGTATAACTTCATATAAAATTAAAAAATTAGCATATAAAAAAAACAAGATTTTTTTCTTGATATCGAACAATAATTAAGTTACAGATTTAATTGTGTAGAAAACATTATAAATATAAGGTTTTAGGGTTAATTTTAAGAGAATTATTATATTTATGGTAATTAGAGTTTTGTAACTTAATTATTTAAATATTAAGGATATTTATAAATAAATCATTAACTTTTATTATAACATTCAATTTTTAATTTTTAAATTCATTTTTTCTTTTTTATATATAAAAAACAAGAGCTGAAAAGCTCTTGTCTACACAAGAATTATTGCTAAGGTAATATGTCATTTATAAAAAAAAAGGGGGGGTTATTTATAAATAAAACTTAAGGTTATTGGGGTTATAGAGTTTAAATTAGGGGTTTTAGATTAATTTTAAATTTTTTATATTTAAAAATATTATAATTGAATAATGTTTTGACATATTACCTTAATTTTAAAGGACCTAGGCTATCTAAATCCTTATAAGAATAATAACAAATAATATTTAAATTGCAAGGAAATTTGTTATTATTTTTAGAAATAATTTATATTTTCATTTTTTTTAAAAAAATATATTCATACTCTATATAAGTTTTTTATTTTTTTAATAAATATTTTTGGAAAAATTGCAATAATTTTACCCTACTTATCTTAGTTTTATAAAAAATATTAGTGCATTAATAGAGTGTTTATTGTTAGTAAAAATTTTTACATATTATGAAATTTTTAAGCACTAATAAAAGTAATAAAACAAAAATATGTGGTTAAACTTATAGTCTTATAGTTTTAATTTTAGTTATAAAAATTTGTAAAAAATTATTTAAAAAAAATAAAAAAGATATATAATGATGTCGAATATTTAATATTTAAAATTGAGAAAAAATATTCAAATTGAAGTAAGGAGAAAATTAAAAAATGCCAAACCCATGAAAAACATAAACTAATGGCCCAACAGATTTAAGCAAAGTTGCTAAATGGGAAATTAATGATGTGAATGAAACTAGAGAAAGATGAAAAAGAGAAAAAGAAGAAGAAGAAAAAAAACAACAAAATCAAAACAAAGCGGGATCTAGTTTGAAAAAATAAATTTGTTTTAAAAATAATATAAAATATAACAAGATATTTGGTCTGTATATGAGTTTTTATTTAAACCTATTACTTTATTATTTTAAAGTAAATGGGTTTTTTATTTTTTAATCAAATAAGAAGAAAAAAATGAAACCGATATTATAAAAAGCCCTAAGTAATATTGTAAAACAAGGTGCATTAATTACTAGAGATGAACCTTTACATCAAAATAAAGAGAAAATACAGAGAGAATTAATAACATATAAACTAAAATCAGAAAATGATTTTGTATATAAAACAGAAATTAATAAGGATATTATAATTTATGAATATTTTTTTGAGAAAATAAAAGATAAAGATAATGGTTCTTGCATTGTGACTAGAATTTATTTTAGTAATGATGAGATATGAGAAAAGATAGTATATATTAATAATAAAGAAACTGATGTTGAACAAAAAATAATAGAATAATATAGAGTTTATTTTTGTAAAAAAGAATTTTTAGAAGAAAGTCAATTCATAAAAAATGAAAATGATAAGCAAGTAGTTATTAGAAAAAAATCTATTTTAGATTTTAAAAATAAAGAAAATATTAATGGTGTCAATAATAATGATGAAAAGATTAAAGAAAGTAAAAATAATTTAGGTAAACGATTAGGTAGGTGAGTTGGAAAATTTTTTATTTTTGCCTTTGAAACGTATATTTTTGGTGTTGTTTCAGGAATTATTTCTGTTCTTGCACTTAAAATTTCTTTTGCAATGGCGCTTTGTTGATGAACTCCTGCGGCTTTAGGAATAGCAACACTTACTGCTTTGCCTATAGGTTGATGTGTAGTTTTAGCAATTGTAGCAGTATTAGGTGTTCAGATACTAAAAGAATATGGAATTAAACCTTTATTAAAAAAAATGTGAAACTTGGTGGAATTAAAAAAAGCAAAAAAACTAGAAATGGAGGACTTAAAAGAAATAGATTTTCATAATATCAATTCTAGAGTTTTAAAAAAACTATTTAAGTTCTCAAAAAAACATACCTTTTGATGAAATTAGACCAAGTTTTGAACAAAATATTAATATAATTAAAAATAGAAAATTATCTAATAAAACTCAAGAAAAATTTTTTAATTTTCACAAAAAATCTTGATATTACTTTTAATTTTAAATTAAAAGTAATATTTTTATATCAGGGGTGATTTTTTGTGACTAATAATGAATTAATTGATGTTTTAAAAAACAAAAAAGATGAAGAATTTATAAAAATTATTAGACATTTTAAAAATAGAATTAAACAAATTGAGAAAAAAGAAAAATTAGATGCAATTGATAAAAAATTTAAAGAAAAAGGAATTCAATGTCCAAATTGTAAATCTTATTGATGTGTAAAAAATGGTTTTAAGAATAATAAGCAAAAATATTTATGCAAAGATTGTAAAAGTAGCTTTGATGCTTTAAGAAATCATTTTTTACATTGAAGTCATTTATCTCATGAACAATGATATTGAATAATTTGATTGTCATTGTTAGGTCAATCTGCTTATACTATTTCTCAATTTGCTAAAATTTCAAAAACATCAGCATGATTTAATCGTCAAAAATTTATGAAATCATCACAATTAGCAAAAACACAAAAACCATTCACAAAATTAAAAGGTAGAATTGAAATTGATGAAACTTTTATCAAAGAAATTCATAAAGGAAATTTCAAAAATCCAGATGATCCAAGAAAAAAATGAATTGAAGAAAATGCTAAAGATTTAAACTGTTGTATTGAAATGGCAATTGATGAAAATAAAAATATTTATGCTCAAACAACAAATACTAAAAGATTAACAAAAAAATGAGTACAAGAAAATTTAACATCTAAGCTTATCGAAGAAAAATCAATTATAGTTTGTGATATGCAAATACTATATGATACAGTAGCTAAACAAACAAAATGTACTCTCAAGAAATTTAAATCAAAAGAAAATAAAGAATTAAATTATAAAAATTTAAGTAATATCAGTAAAATACAATCAAGTTTAAAAGAATTTATTACTCATTATCATGGCATTGGATTTACCAATATTCAAAATTACCTCAATTTATGAAAATTTAAATACCAACATTATAAAATATCACCTTATGCAAAATCTGAAGCATTATATTTCAGTTTGTAAAAAAAATAAATCCAAAAATTAAATAAAATCAAATTTTAGGCCAGGTTGATGATTTTTTTTATTTCATCAAGAGTTTTTTTGAAAATTAAAAGAAAAATTTGATGCAAAGAGTATTAATAATATTCCAATTTTAGCTAATACTTGTGAAATAAAGTAAAATGTTTATTTCAACATAATTAATAAGTTAACAATTTTGTTGATAATAATAAAATTTTAATCTATAAAATTAATACTATTTTCTCTTTTCTCTTATTTTATGGCTAATATTCATGTTATTATTACTAAGTAATTAAAAAAATATTAATGAGGTATAAGATGAGTATTGTCACAATTGAGAATTTAACACATGCTAATGGTGGAAAAGTTTTATATAAAAACGCCACTTTACAAATTAATAAAGGTGAACATGTGGCATTAATTGGTATGAATGGTGTTGGTAAAACAACATTATTAAATATTATTAATGGAACAGTATCTGCAGATCATATTAATTTAAATATTCATCCTAAAATTAAAATTGGCTATTTGGATCAACATCAAGAGGTTAATTTAGAATTAACAGTTTTACAATATTTGCGTGAAAGTTATCAAAAACTTTTTGAACGTGAACAACAAATGGAAAACTTATATGCAGAAATGGCTAATAATTATAGTGAAGAGTTATTAACGAAAGCAATAAAAATTCAAGATGAATTGACACACCAAGGATTTGATACTATTAGTAAAAAAATTGGTCTTTTAGTTGATGGATTGGGTATTAATTTACAGCTTTTAGAACAAACTGTAGGTAGTTTAAGTGGTGGTCAAAGAGCAAAAGTGTTATTAGCAAAATTATTATTAAATGAAGATGATTTTTTATTACTTGATGAACCAACTAATTTTTTGGATATTGAACAAATTAATTGATTAGCTAAGTTTTTACAAAATTACCCTAGTGCATTTTTATTGGTGTCACATGATCGTAATTTTATTAATACAACATGTAATATTATTTTCGATATTGATAATTATATGATTACTCGTTATGTTGGTAATTTTGAAAGTTTTTTAGAAAAAAAAGTTTACATCATCGTCAATATGAATCAGCATATTCAAATCAAAAGAAATTAATTGAAAAATTAGAAACTTATATTAGTAAAAATGCAGCACGTGCTTCAACTGCTAAAAGTGCTGAATCAAGAAGAAAACAATTATCTAAAATTAATGTTTTAGAAAAACAGCAAATCTAGTCTCCTCCAAAGTTTTATTTTAAGTATTATAAAACAACGAGTTCAATTGCTGTGCAAGCTAAAAACCTTGAAATAGGTTATCATAAACCATTAATTAAGCCACTTACTTTTGTTATTAAGACTGGTAGTAAGTGAGTTGTTAAAGGGTATAATGGAATTGGTAAAACTACTTTCTTGCAAACATTAGCCGGTAATATTCCAGCACTTGCTGGAAATATTAATTTAGATGATCGAATGCAAGTAGCATATTTTCATCAGACTGAAGTAATGACTAGTACTACTCCATTTAATTATTTAAAAGAGTTAGATATTAAATTAAATGATGTTGAGATTAGAAGAATTTTAGCAAGTTTTGGCTTGCGTAGTAATTTAGTAATGAAACCAATGAACTTACTTTCTGGTGGTGAACAAACTAAGGTTAGATTAGCAGCATTGGCATTAAAACCTTACAACTTATTAATTTTAGATGAACCAACTAATCATATTGATGTTTTAGCTAAAGAGTCTTTATTAAAAGCATTGCAAGAATTTGAAGGCACTGTATTATTGACAACTCATGATACTAATTTTAATAATAGTTGAGTTGATGGTGTTTTAGATTTTGAAAAATTAACAAATTAGTGAAATTAAAATAGTTATTTTTAATATTTAATTTATACATTTAAACAAATAAAAAAACTTATAACTAAGATTTAGTTATAAGTTTTTTTATTTGTTTAAATTATCCTTTACGATTACGGTCGTCACGGTCTCGTCTGCTAAATCCACCACTGTTTCCTCAACTAGAATCACCACGTTCTGAACGTGGTCTAAAGTTTCCACGATCAGAATAATTTCTATCCCCTTGTGTTCTTGCTCCACGTTCAGCAAAACGTTTTTCACGTTCTTCTGTGATTTTTACAAGTGTTGTTAAACTTGCATTAATAGTAATTACTGTTTCTTTTAAAACTTTAATTTCTTCTAATAATGCTTCGATTGTTTGATTGTTTTCCATTAACAATGCCTCTTCTTTCTGGCGCCTAATTGATAAATCTGATAATAATATCTGATATAATGAGATTAATAAGCACTTAATTAAGTATAGCATTAAAATTAAAATTGTATAGTATATAGTCATATATTTTATAGTTAAAAATAATTATTATTATGATAACTATTATTTTTTATTAAATATCTAGTAAATAATATTATTAAAATTAGTTTTTTATTTTACTAAAGTAATACTTTTAAATTTAAAAGTACGTATACCTTGAAAATCAATTAAATTTTCAATATCAATAGCAGTGATAATAAAATGATATGTAGTGTTTTTAATTTTATATGTAAAATAATATTTTAAATTAATTGTTTCAATATTATTGATGGTAGTTTTAGTCATAGTAATATTAGAAGTATTACCTATTTTTTTATTAATGCCGGTTGTGTTATCAGCATCAAAATAAACTTCATAGTTATCTTTAATTCATTGATTATTATTAGTAGTAATAATATTTTTAATTCCTAATTTATGACTTTCATCATTAGTACCAAGTAATAAATTTAAGATATTATTTAGTTGACTGTGTGGTTCAAGCATAGTTTTTTGTAAAATATCCAGTATTGAACCTTGATTAAAAGTTGGATATTCTGGATCATGTTTATTAATGTGTCCACCTAATGATTTATATAATTCTTCGACATCGGTTGCTGTTACATCACTTTTATTAATTATGTTTTTTAGAGTAACAATAGTATCATTTTTAAAAATTATTAAGAGACCAGTAGTATTATTAAATAAAAAATTCTCTAAATCTTGTAAATCAATATTAATACCTTCATTACCTGGATATTGTTCTGAAATTTTGGTAATTAGATCAGTAATACCAGTAATAATGTTTTTAACACTATCTGTATTAATTGCTTTGATAATGGTATCAATTAATGGACTAGGATCATATTTACTATCACCAATAAGCCCGCCTAAGGTTAAATTTGCTGATATAGCTAAAGGACCAATTTTAACTTTTAAATTAAGTTTAACATCATAAAGAAATGTATCGAAACCACGAGTTTCTGCTGTAGTTTTACCAAATACGGTTAGAAGTATTTGTTTTAATTTTTCTGGTTGGCTAATTAAAGATTTTATAGTATTGATAATATCAAGTAAATTATAGCTACCAGCACTTGGCTTTGATGGATAACCATTACCAATTGTTAAATTTTTAACACCTTCAGTAATATCGGGCATATCTAATATTCATTTTTTAATAACCGGAATAATTGCTTCAATAATTGTTAAGATATAAAGTGAGTTAGTTAAAAGATAGGGAAAGTATTTTTCAATATCAGCAAAAAAACCTTTATCATCAAATTGAACATCCGGTGGATTTATACCATTAACAGTTATATATTCTGAAAGAATATTACCTAAATAGCTTGGAGTTTTACCATCTTTACCAAAAATTTTATTGTCTTCACTCATTTTTCAAAACAAGTAATTAATTAAAGTGCCACCATGATATAAATCATAATCTTGTTTTGATTTTCAATTTTCAACTTTATGACCAGGAAATTGACCAAAACTTGGACTTATTTTTCATTCTCCATCATCATTTCAAGCGCTATAAGGTTGACCACTATCATCTTTTCAATTATTCATAAACTTAGTTAATGTTTCTTCATCAGTGGGTGTCGAAGTTTGTTGATCAGATCAACTGCCATTGACTAAATTACCAAATATTCTAGTTAGCGGATTTAAAAAATTAGAACCATAGTTATTAATTAAATTGGCAACTAATTGTAATTCAGCTGGTAAAGTGCTTAAGTCACCTTGTAATGATTTTAAAAAACTAGAAATGGGGTCCATACCAGCACCTACAACTATATTTTCTAATTGTGGGTTAGCCATAATTGATATAGTTCTAATATAATCAAGTGATGAAAAAATATCATTAACTTGTTTTTTACTATTGATGGTTTTAGTTAATGCACCTGTTCCAGAAGCTTTAAAAAAAATATCAGGATCAAAATTATTTACATCAATTTTTCCATTTTCCCCTCAACGTGTTTGTAAATCACCTCAATTATCTAAACTAGTATTTTTAGTTAAATTATTAATACTATTATTTTTAATTTTTCCCATAATATCATCATTAGTACTACTAGTATCAGCACCTAACTCTTTTGACATAACCATACTTTTAATTAAAGCAGAAGTTTGGTCAGCAAAACTTTTAGCGATACTATTAGTTACACGGTTAACATAAAAATTAAAGGTACAAGCTGATAGAGGTAAAATAGTGGCACTTGCTATTAAGATAATTCCTAACTTGGTAAATACTTTTTTCATAGCAGTTCTCCTTAAATAAAGTGTTATTTTTGTCAATTTTATTTTACTAAAATTTAATACATTTAAATCTGAAAATAATTAAATTCATTTCTTACAAATTGTATCATTAGTTATTTTAATTTTAAAATTTATTTAAATAAACAATTTAAATATGGTAATATATCAAACAGAGAAAAATTAAACATTATAAAAACTATCTATTATTTATTTTAAAATTATCCTATATATTAATTTTGTATAAGTGTGATATTATTAATCCATATGTGAACTTAATAATTAAAATTAAATGCAAAATTTTAATTTCAGGAATTAGGGAGAACTGTAATGGCAAGGTTAAATAAACGCGAAAAAGCGAATGATAAAAAAATGGTGTCTACTAATAAGAAAGCAAAAAAAAGTTTATTTAAGAATGCGTTACTATTAAAGCAGACTTTAGTTGCTACATGAAAAAGTAAATTACAATTAGTTATTTTATTATTACTTACTGTTTTTGCAACTTCGTTGGTTACTGGAAGTTGAATTTCGTACGTTAGAATGATTGAAGGAAGCAATCAATTAGGATTAAATGATCTTAAGTTTGATGCTGTTTTACCTTATTCACCAGTGTCGCAAGGTATTAAACAAATTGCTAATCAAGCTTTTAGTTTAAAGTTAGGTCGATTTTATGTTCAAAATGGAACTGATAGTAAAAGTACTAAAGCGCTTTATTTTGATGATACAAAAATAGGCACAGATCAAGAAATCCTACCAATCACTAAAGATAACTTAACTATTGATTATAATCGTGATAATACAGGTAATATTACTGGGTTTAATGATATAAGATGAACAACCCCAGATAATCCTTTAATTTTTAATTTGAATAATAATAATGTTAAAGCAAGCATCTATGGTCAATTATTATTAAAGTCAAAAAATGCTGCTAATGAGAATTTAAAAAACCATTTTAAAACAGCAGCAGATGATTTATATCGTGATGTTTTTTTTAAAAAAACAGCACCCAATATTCTTCAATCTATTAATACTTTTATTAAGGAATGGATTACAAAACATTCAACAGAACCGATATTAAAGGAGACTGATAATGATAAAGTTACCACTTGAATTTTAGAAAATAAAATAAATTTTAGATCTTCTTCTAATGATGCTACTATTCCTGATAGTGTTAATTTACAAGATCAAACAGAAAGAAATGAACTTTTTATTAAAGTAGTTAAGGAAACTGAAATTGATCCAAGATTAGATAATGAGTATGGTATGAATGGTCAATGAATGAGAATTTATCGTAATTTTTCTGCAACAGAATCAGATAGTAACATTTATACTAATTTTACTAATACTTCTATTGGTTATCATTCACCTTTTAACTATAATATGATTAGTGATGGCACTGAAAGAGACGCTTTTTCTTCATATTTAATTCGTGCGGTTGCAGCATTACAAATGCGTGATTTATATGTTCGTAATCAATTTACTGCCAGTGCTGGAGTAATTAATAATACTCAAATTAATACTAAAATTATTGATATTGGTTTACCTAATGCTTTAAATCATACTAATCTAAAAGTATTTGAAGGTGTTGCGCCAACAAGTAAAAATGAAATAGTTATTACGCCACAATATGCAAGAAAAAATAAAAGTAATAAAGCGTATAAACCAGGCGATCATATTAATATTAATGGTACTGACTTTATTGTTAGTGGTATTGGTGGTGATGCTTATGATATTTATCCAACGATTAGTGACTTAGATCCAATTCCCAATACAAGAACTGAATTTATTGCTTATGTTACACCTTCAGCATGAAATGATGGAAATTGATATAAGACAGCAGATAAAACTGATAATACTTTAATGTATTTTACAAAATGAAATAATGTTCCTAAAAATAGTATTCATGAATTTGATGTTGATTTATTTAATGATTTTTTTCAAAAAACAATATTTAGTGATAATGGTGTTAGTGATTTAAATCAATATGATTATAATAAGTATTTAGTTGAGAAATATGGTAATACAGTTCCAACACCACAATCTTCTTCTACATACATTATTAATCCAAATCCTGTAGTTACAAGTAGTAATAGTCAGTTTTCGCTTTATAATAGTAAAGAAAAGATATTTAATTCAGCAATAATTGGATTTTTATTTGCAGCAATAGCAGGAGTATTATTTTTACTAACGGTTGTTATTTTTATTACTACTTTAATTGTTAAAAAAGCAATCCAACATGGAAAAGTTTCAATGGGTATTTTAAAATCAATAGGTTATAAAACATGACAAATTACGATTTCTTATTTGGCATATCCATTATTAACACTATTAATTGCAATTCCAATTGGCTGAATTGTTGGTATTGTAATTCAGGTATATTTAACTGAGATTTTTAATACTTTATTTGTTTTACCATATAATGTTTTTAACTTTGATGTTGTTCCGTTATTTATTTCAATTGTTTTAATTATTGGTTTTATTACAATTGTTGCTTTATTAACTGCCTTTCGTCTTTTAAAACGTGATCCTTTATTTTTAATTAAAAAAGATAGTGATTTAGCTTTAGGTGTTCCTAAAAGTAGAGCTAGCAAGTTTTTACAAAATAATTTTCGTCTTCGTTTTTTATTATCGTTATCAAAAACTAGTTGAAAAAAAATTTTAGTTACTTCGGGAGTTATTACTTTAGCTTCACTTTCAATTGTAGCAACAACACTAGTTCCTGCCACTATTAATAGTTTAAAAGTTAATTATTTCAAAACTCAAACATATAAAAATTATTATGAGTATCAAACACCAATGCCGAATATGCCAATGAGTAAATATGGATTATATTCATGAGATTTTTTTAATCGACCAAGCGGTGAGAAATATTATCCAACTTATGGTTCTATGCCTTGACCTGAAGATAAAATTGTTTATGATGAGAAAAAGGCACGTGTTGGATGATATAATCCATTATTGTTTAAAAAAGAAAAATTAACTAATAATTTTGCTGATATTTTTACTTTTGATTCATCTTTTCCTGAATCTGAAAGAGCAGAGTTTATAAAAAAAATGTCCTCTTATTATCAAGAACAACCAACAGGGACATTAGATCTTAATGATTTAGTTTGATCATATAGTTGATTAGGTGGCAAAGCCTTTAGTAATCAGTTAATAACTGATTTAAGTAAAGAAGATAATACACCATCAAAAATATTTTCATATAATATTGTTAATTTTGCAAGTGGCCAATTACCTAATATTTTGCAAGTTCCCAATCCTGGAGTGCCACCTGGTCCAGAGGCAATTAAAGAAATTTTAAAGCAAGTATTACCAGGCTTTGTTCGTCAGAGTATTGATAGTTTGCCAAGACCTAATATTAAAGAAGATCCTTATGATTATTTTAGTATTGGTCATAATACTATTGCTTTTAATCCAAAAACTACTAATAATGGTGATATTAATGGACCAGATGAAGAATTAGTAACACAGTTTAAAGTTGGTGTTGATGAAAGTACAAAAATTGCTAAAAAAGAACTAATGGATGTTATTGGTATTAATCGCAATACTGCGATGTTGGTATTAAAAAATGATGAAGTTAAAGCTTTAAAATATAATGCTAATGCTAATGCTATTCCAATGGTTATCAATCGTGCTTTTCAATCTAAATTTGGATTAGATGTTGGTTCACAATTTAGTGGTGTACCACAAGTTAATACTCTATGTTATAAAAATATTGATGGTAAAAGTATTCCTTTACCAAAAGAAAATTGATATTACGGTGAAACACCACCAACAGATTCTTATACTACAAATGGTGGCATCTGATCAAAAAGTGGAACAAAATGAAATTATCGTGGTGATCAAAAAATAAAATTATCTGATAATAGTAAAGAATATAGTGATATCCACGGCACTAAGTATAATGGTATGTATGATGAAAAAGGACAACCAATTATAAATAATGAACCTAGTACTTGAAATAATGTTAATGATATTTGATTAAAATTGCCTTCTGATATTAGTGATAGTACTAAAAGTGGTAAAATTCCAACAGCTGATAATGCTAAAACTATTGATTTTGATTTATCACGTATTTCTGATTCAACAGGTGAATGAATTAGACCTTTTTCATATGATTTGGTAAAGCCATATAATGGATTTGATCCTAAAGATCCATTAAGTATTTTATTAAACCGTCCAGCAGAATGATTTATGGGAATGGTTAATAATAATATTTTAACTAAAGAAAATAATATTAATGCTGATAGTTTACAAGCAGATATTAAAAATAACATGCCAACATGATGAAAAAATATTACGGGTAATGATAATCCACTTCATACATATCAAGTTGTGGGAATTCAAGATTCTTATGATACTCCTAAAGCCTATGTTGATCAAAAATGAGCTAATGAAATTATGGGTTATAGTTATATTGATGATAATCCTTATTATTCAGGAACGGATGTATTTCAATGATTTAATGGTAAGTTAAGTGCTAATGCTAATGTTTTTGATTTAATTGGAAGAATGAGTTTTAAATCAAATTTAGATGATTATACTATTTATGCAACCACTAGTTTAAGTGGTAATCAAAATATACCAATGGTCAAAAAAAATTATTTATTATCAAGACAACAAGCAATGCTTACTAAAATGTCAGATATTGCTTTCAGTGCTAGTGCTTTATTTATTGTGACAACGATTATTTGTTCAATATTAATTGTTATTATGATTACTGATTTATTTACCGATCAATTTCGTCGTTTTATGGCTCATATGAAAGCAGAAGGATATACTAATTGAGAAATTAATTCTTTTACTTTAGGTATTTTTACACCTTGAGCATTACTTGGTTATATTGTAGGATTTGCCCTAGGTTTCCTTGCTATTTATGGTTTAATTTCTGTTCTTACTAGTTTTGTTGGTGTGGCTTTACCATTTACAATAACATGATGAATATTACCAGTAAGTTTTACCATAATTGGTGGTATATATATATCAACATTTATTATCAATAATCATGAATTAAATAAAATGAATTTAATTGAATTATTAAAATCTGATGAATAAAATAAAGTTCACTAAAGAATGTTTGGTAAATTTAAATATTTAAATTTACCAAATTAATAGTCAAATATGTATACTTTATTTGAAAATTAAATATAGTTTTTAACTCATTACTTTATTTTAAAGTAAATGGGTTTTTATTTTGAAAGGAGAAAAAAAGAAATTTGAAAGATGAATCATTAATTTCTAATTATTATGATATATTAAATGTATTACCAACAGCATCAGTAGCAGAAATTAAAAAAAAATTCAAACAGACTGCTCTAAAAACTCACCCAGATAAAAATAATAATCCTCAATCAAAACTTAAAATGCAAGAATTGAATGAAGCAAAAAGAATATTAACGGATGAAAACTTAAGAAAAGTTTTTGATCAAAAACTTTTTATTTACTTTTTACAAAATGGTAATAATAAGGTAGTTATTTATTTTATTAGTAAGAAAATAAATAATTTAAATATAAATGAAAAAGATAATTCTGGTAATACTCCTTTACATTATGCATGTTTTCATAATTTTTTAGAAACTGCAGATCTATTAATTAAATATGGTGCTAATATAAATGCCAAAAATAATAGCGATAATACTCCTTTACATTATGCTATAATGGGTAATGCTGATTTAAAATTTATTAATTTATTAATTAATAAAGGTGCTAATTTTATTGAGAAAGATAAAATGGGTAATGATAGTTTATCTTTTGCCAAAGATTTTTCAAAAGATAAGAAAGTTTCTAAATTTTTTTTAAAAAAAATGCAAAAATTAAGAATAAAACAAAATCAACAAATCTTATTAAATATAACTAAAATAATTACTAATATTGAAAGAGAAATTATCAATATTGAAAGAGATATTGCACATTTTGAACAGAAAAAAACAAATTCAGTATTAAATTATATTATTATTATTTTTACTTTTGGTTGTGTTAATAAGAACAAAGATATAAATAAGGATATTTTAATTAAGACTGATCAACTTAAAAATTTATTATTAGAAAAAGAAATTGCTAATAATGAGAAACATGTATTTGAAGAAAAAATAAAGCGATTAAGTTTTAATAAAACTAAAAAAATAAATGCAATGGATTTACAAAATCAACCTTCAACAAGTGGATATAACCCATCAAATTCATCATGTATTTAATAAAACAAGTTAAAAGATTGCAAAAGCAATCTTTTATTTTTAGCTAAAATCAAGAAAAAATGATTGATATTTTTTTGATTTATTATTAAATTAAAATAGGCTTTTCTCCCTTTATGTACTATTTTTAAATTTTATCACATAAATGCTGAGAAAAGCCTATCTACGGACTTCTCCCCACATTTTTAAATCAAACATAACATTACAGTTTCAAAACTAGGTATATTGTTGAATTTATATGCCGATTCTTTTGCGTATAAATGAACATGATGTTTTTCAACTTCGATATGTGTTTTAAATGTTCGTCTGATGTGCTTTCATGCCGATTCAATCTGGTTTATGTTTACACCAGTTTTTGAAACATAACCATCTTGATGGTTAACTGTTTCATGCTTAGTGAAAACTGATTTAAAATGGCGATATCCTTTTCAAGAATCAGTATGTACATCACACTTTGAAGAAATGTGGTTTCTTGCAAATTGCAAAAGATTTTTTTGATTTGCATTTTTCAACACTTTCACAATTAAATTATTGGTTGTTTTTTCATAAATCCCAACAATCAAAGTTTTATTTTTTAAGGATCTTCCTTGTTTTTTAAAACCCATATGTGAAAGATACATTTCATCCATTTGCACTATGCCCTCAACAATGAATTGAGGTTCTTGTTTTGCAATTGCACTTCGGATTTTATGACCCATTCTTCAAGCAGTTTTCAAAGTTACTCCCAATTCTTTTGCAACATCAGTTGATGGAATTCCATGTTTGGTGTTTATTCATCCAAAGATGAGATAAAACCAAGATGTCAAAGGTGTTTGTGACTTGTAAAAATGGTGTCATGAAGAATACTAAATGTTTGATGACATTTCAAACATCTTATTCTTCTTAAATCAGCAGTATTCAAATTTGTTCAAGAACACCTCATACATTTGTTTTCCTTCAAACTTGCTATATATTTCAAACAATCTTTTTCTGTTTGAAATATATTGTTGAACTCATTCAATTTCATTGTTTCCTCCACAAGTACATGTGGGGAGAAGTCCGTTAAAATATAATAAATTACTTATTAAATAAAACTTTTAAATCGTACTATTAATATTTTAATAAAATTAAAGTATTAATGTCATAAATAACTAGTTATTTATTGGTATAATAAACAATGTAGGTGAAAATATGGCATTTTTTAAAAATTTAAAGACAAAATTATTTGGTCAAAAGACAACTAAATATGATCAGGGCCTTAAAAAGTCAAGAACATTATTTGCGTCTAAAATTAAAGCATTAGCAGCGCGTTATCATCAACTTGATGAACAATATTTTGAAGAATTAACCGAAGTATTAATTTTAGCAGATGTTGGATACAAAATGGCAGAAACTATTACTGATGAAATTCGTCATGAAGCTAAAATTCAAAAATTAACAAAACCAAAAGATATTAATGATATTATTATTGATAAAATGTTTGTTATTTATACTGATGGTCAGTTGGTTTCTACAAGATTAAATTTTAGTAGTAATAATATTTCGTTATTTTTAGTTGTTGGTGTTAATGGTAATGGTAAGACAACATCAGCAGCTAAATTAGCAGCTAAATTAAAAACACAAGGTAAAAAAACAATTCTAGTTGCTGCTGATACTTTTCGTGCTGGTGCAGTTGAACAATTGCAAATTTGAGCAGAAAGAATTGGTATTACTTGTTATTTAGGAACACCAAAGCAAGATCCAGCTAGTGTTGTTTATGCTGGAATTGAAGCAGCTAAATCTGAAGGTTGTGATGTTATTATTGTTGATACAGCAGGGAGATTAGAAAATAAAGTTAATTTGATGCAGGAGTTAAAAAAGATTAATAAAATTATTACTCAGAAATTAGGACATGAAGCTAATGAAACATTGTTAGTAATTGATGGTACAACTGGACAAAATGGTATTAATCAAGCGCAAGAATTTATGAAAATTGTTTTTTTGACTGGCATTATTTTAACAAAAATGGATGGCACTGCTAAAGGTGGCATTATTCTTGCTATTAAGGAAGAATTAGATATTCCTGTTAAATTAATGGGTTTTGGTGAAGGTATTAATGACTTGGAAGAGTTTGATTTAGATAAGTATATTTTTAGTTTAACAAGTGATTTGTTTGTGGAGTATGAAAATGAATAGTTTAGAAAAACAAGTTTTATATTATAGTTTATTTGCTTTTTATAATACATTATTAACAGCAAAACAAAAACAATATTTTACAAATTACTTTATTGAGAATTTATCTTTACAAGAAATCGCTGATTTACAAAAAGTATCACGAACGGCTGTTCATGATAGTCTACAAAAAGTTATTATTTTATTAAATAAATATGAAAGTAAGTTGCATCTTTATGAAAAATATAAACAACGACAAGTAATATATGAAAAATATACGGAAAAGTATAATTTTATTAAAGTTTTACAAGAAATTGATAAAATAGAATAAAGCAGGTGGAAATTAATGAAAATTTTAATAATTGGTGATATTTACAGTATTGTTGGTAGACAAATGGTTAAATATTGAATTCCTAAAATAAAAAAGGAATATGAAAATCAATTTAAGATTGATTTAGTAGTTGCGAATGGTGAAAATACTACTCATGGTAAATCATTATGTAAAAAACACTATGATGAATTAAAAAATGCTGGTATTGATATTATTACTACCGGTAATCATATTTTTGGTCATCCTGATGTTGCTAAGTATATTAATACAACTCCCGATTTATTGCGTCCTTTAAATTATAATCCTTATCATCCAGGTAATGGTACAATTTTAGTTAAAGTTGGTAATAAAAAAGTACGTGTAACAAACTTAATTGGTCGTACTTTCATGGATAAATCTGATAATCCTTATTTTGCTCTTGAACAACTTATTATGATTGATAAACAAAATAGTGAAGAAAAAAGTGACATTCATATTATTGATTTTCATGCTGAAGCAACAGCGGAAAAGTTATCTTTTGCTTGAAATTTTGATGGTCAAGTTACTTGTGTGGTAGGGACTCATACTCATGTTCAAACAGCAGATAATCGTTTATTAACAAAAGGTACTGCTTTTATTAGCGATGTTGGAATGACAGGTCCGTTTTATTCTATTATTGGTGCTAAAGCTGAAGAAGTTATTATTCGTGATAAAAAAAGTATGCCGGCAAAATTTAGTCCAGCTGATGGTGAAGGTCAATTTTCAGCTGTTTTATTAACTATTAATGATGAGACAAATAAAGCACAAAAAATTGAACGTATTTTTATTCATCCACAAGCACCTAATTTTAAAATTTACGAATAATTACAAATATAGGAAGGGACTAACTTTAACATGATATGAAACAATGCTAATTTTTTTACTGATAAAAATGGTTTATATTCGATTTTAATTGGGATTAGTATATTAATTATTTTAATAATTTTAAGAATTTTATTAATGGCAAAAATTAAAGATAATGTTCATGTACAGCAAGCTGCTGAAATACGAGAAAAGGTAATTATTTTACGTGATGGTTATGAAGTAAAATTATTTAAGCAAATGGTTGATAAAAGTACAGTAATTATTATTGGTGCTCATGGCTTGCAAGGTCAAAAAGATGATTTTAAATTATTAAGTTCTTTTTGTAAAAAATCACAACTATCTTTAATTACTTATGATCGAAGAGGTAATGGTAAAAATGGACAAGATTGAAAATTTAAATCATTAGGTACTGATATTAATGATTTAAAAGATATAATAAGTGCAGTAAAATCTAAATATCCTAATCAAAAAATTATTGTTTTTGGTGAATCATTAGGCGCAGCTATTGCCAGTCATGCTGTTAAAAATAATTCACAAGTATCAGCATTAATTACTAGTAATTTAGTAACTAAAAAAAATCTTTATCAATTTTCATTAAGTTTTATTATTTGTTTTTGTTTTGCTTTTATTTTTAATTCTAATATTCAAATGCCAATCTATGTTGAAAATCAAGATATTTCTAGTAATAATGCTCATATTACTAATATAAATCAAAGATATAGTAATCGTCAAAATTGATCATTACGTTTTTTACTACAATTTAAAAAAATTAATAAAAAAAGTATAATGGAAATTAGTAATTCAAAACTTCCAACGTTAATCTTGCAAAGTGCTGATGATGTATTTAGTGATTTTCATCAACTTAAAATTAATAAAAAATATTGGAAGAAACATCATAGTTATGTTTTTATTTTTGATGGTAAACATGCTTTAATTAATGAACCTAATATTAAAGATATATTTGATAATGAAATTATGCCATGAATTACAAAAAAAAATTTACTTGAGAAAGGTTAAAAAATATGAAATTAATACCTAATATTACCCATCCTCTTTTTACTAGTGAGTCTGTGGCTCCTGGTCATCCTGATAAGATTTGCGATCAAATTGCTGATGCAATTTTAGATGCTTTTTTAAAACAAGATCCACATGCCAAAGTAGCATGTGAGGTTTTTATTACTACAAATTTTGTTTTAATTGGTGGTGAAGTTCATAGTCATGCTCAAGTTGATTATCAAGCAATTGCGCGAAAAGTTATTACTGAAATTGGTTATATAAATGATAAAATTGGATTTAATGGTTTTACTTGTGAAATTAAAGTGTTAATTCATGAACAATCACCTGATATTTTACAAGGTGTTGAATTAAAAAATCATCAAATTGGTGCTGGTGATCAAGGAATAATGTTTGGTTATGCATGTCAACAAACATCAGAATATATGCCATTAGCAATTGTTTTAGCACATGAATTAATTAAACGAGCTACAAAATTACGAAAGGAAAAAAAATTTAAGTATGCACTTCTTGATATGAAAGCGCAAGTTACTATTGATCAAGAAGACCCTAAAAATTTAAAAATACATACTATTTTAATGAGCATTCAACATCAAGCAAATTATGATGAAAAACAATTTAAAACATTTATTCATAAAGAAATTATGCAATATATTGCTAATAAATATCATTTAAATATTGATTTTAAATATTTAATTAATCCAACTGGTAAATTTGTAATTGGTGGACCTGCTGGTGATACTGGTTTAACAGGAAGAAAATTAATGGTTGATACTTATGGTGGAGCTGCTTGTCATGGTGGGGGAGCTTTTTCAGGAAAAGATCCCACTAAAGTTGATAGAACGGGTGCTTATTATGCTAGGTATATTGCTAAAAATATTGTTGCTGCTAACTTAACAAAGATTTGTGAAGTACAATTAGCTTATGCAATTGGAACTCCTGAACCAATTGCAATATTTGTTAATACTCATCAAACTATTATTTCCGGTTTAACAGAGGCAAAATTAACAGAAATAATTTATCAAGTCTTTGATTGTTCTGCTAGTGCTATGATTGATAAATTAGAGTTATTTAAACAAAATTATCAACAATTATCAACTTATGGTCATTTTGGTAGAAATGATTTACAATTACCTTGAGAGAAATTAGATAAAGTTAGTTTATTGAAAACTTATTTATCAAAAAAATAAGATGGGGAGAGATATTTTGTGTTTTTAGAAGTAATAGCTACATCTTTAAAAGATATAGAAAAAATTAATAATTCTTTAGCTAATCAAGTTGAGCTTTGTACTGCTATGGAATTTGGTGGTTATACTCCAAATTATGAATTGATTGCTGAAGCATGTAAAATTTCATTGAAACCAGTAATGGTTATGGTTAGAAATCATAATAATGGTTTTAATATTACTGATAATGATTTTAAAATCTTTAAAAGAGATATTGAATTTATTAAAACAACTCATGCATCAGGTATTGTTTGTGGTATTTTAACTAAAGATAATAATATTGATGTTGAAAGAATGAGTGAAATTATTAAAGGCTTTTCTCCCTTTATGTACTATTTTTAAATTTTATCACATAAATGCTGAGAAAAGCCTATCTACGGACTTCTCCCCACATTTTTAAATCAAACATAACATTACAGTTTCAAAACTAGGTATATTGTTGAATTTATATGCCGATTCTTTTGCGTATAAATGAACATGATGTTTTTCAACTTCGATATGTGTTTTAAATGTTCGTCTGATGTGCTTTCATGCCGATTCAATCTGGTTTATGTTTACACCAGTTTTTGAAACATAACCATCTTGATGGTTAACTGTTTCATGCTTAGTGAAAACTGATTTAAAATGGCGATATCCTTTTCAAGAATCAGTATGTACATCACACTTTGAAGAAATGTGGTTTCTTGCAAATTGCAAAAGATTTTTTTGATTTGCATTTTTCAACACTTTCACAATTAAATTATTGGTTGTTTTTTCATAAATCCCAACAATCAAAGTTTTATTTTTTAAGGATCTTCCTTGTTTTTTAAAACCCATATGTGAAAGATACATTTCATCCATTTGCACTATGCCCTCAACAATGAATTGAGGTTCTTGTTTTGCAATTGCACTTCGGATTTTATGACCCATTCTTCAAGCAGTTTTCAAAGTTACTCCCAATTCTTTTGCAACATCAGTTGATGGAATTCCATGTTTGGTGTTTATTCATCTAAAGATGAGATAAAACCAAGATGTCAAAGGTGTTTGTGACTTGTAAAAAATGGTGTCATGAAGAATACTAAATGTTTGATGACATTTCAAACATCTTATTCTTCTTAAATCAGAAGTATTCAAATTTGTTCAAGAACACCTCATACATTTGTTTTCCTTCAAACTTGCTATATATTTCAAACAATCTTTTTCTGTTTGAAATATATTGTTGAAGTCATTCAATTTCATTGTTTCCTCCACAAGTACATGTGGGGAGAAGTCCGTTATTAAATTAGCAAAGCCTTTAAAAATAAATTTTCATCGTGCTTTTGATGAAATTTTTAATAAAAAACAAGATTTAGAACAGTTAGTAAAATTAGGTGTTACTACAGTTTTAACTTCTGGTGGTCAAGATAATATTGTAAATAATATTAATAAATTTAAAGAATTAAAGAAATTAAATTTACCAATAAAAATTCTTGCTGGTGGTGGAGTTAATTTAGAAAATATTAATGTTTTATTAAGAAATGGTATTAATGATATTCACGTTGGAAAATGTGTGCACGAAGATAATAATTTTAATAATCCTATTAATTATCAATTAATGGGCGTATAAAGTTAATGGTTAGATTTAAAAAGAAGTTAAATGAGAGATAATACTCTCATTTTTTAATTGTTGAACAATTATAATTAATTATTTTATTGAACCAGCACTTTATTAAAGTAATTAATTATTCCATAACTAAATAAAAAATTATTTAGGCTATTGTGTTGGAATATTCTTTTAATTTTCACAAAAAATCTTGATATTACTTTTAATTTAAAATTAAAAGTAATATTTTTATATCAGGGGTGATTTTTTGTGACTAATAATGAATTAATTGATGTTTTAAAAAACAAAAAAGATGAATAATTTATAAAAATTATTAGACATTTTAAAAATAGAATTAAACAAATTGAGAAAAAATAAAAATTAGATGCAATTGATAAAAAATTTAAAGAAAAAGGAATTCAATGTCCAAATTGTAAATCTTATTGATGTGTAAAAAATGGTTTTAAGAATAATAAGCAAAAATATTTATGCAAAGATTGTAAAAGTAGCTTTGATGCTTTAAGAAATCATTTTTTACATTGAAGTCATTTATCTCATGAACAATGAGATTGAATAATTTGATTGTCATTGTTATGTCAATCTGCTTATACTATTTCTCAATTTGCTAAAATTTCAAAAACATCAGCATGATTTAATCGTCAAAAATTTATGAAATCATCACAATTAGCAAAAACACAAAAACCATTCACAAAATTAAAAGGTAGAATTGAAATTGATGAAACTTTTATCAAAGAAATTCATAAAGGAAATTTAAAAAATCCAGATGATCCAAGAAAAAAATGAATTGAAGAAAATGCTAAAGATTTAAACTGTTGTATTGAAATGGCAATTGATGAAAATAAAAATATTTATGCTCAAACAACAAATACTAAAAGATTAACAAAAAAATGAGTACAATAAAATTTAACATCTAAGCTTATCGAAGAAAAATCAATTATAGTTTGTGATATGCAAATACTATATGATACAGTAGCTAAACAAACAAAATGTACTCTCAAGAAATTTAAATCAAAAGAAAATAAAGAATTAAATTATAAAAATTTAAGTAATATCAGTAAAATACAATCCAGTTTAAAAGAATTTATTACTCATTATCATGACATTGGATTTACCAATATTCAAAATTACCTCAATTTATGAAAATTTAAATACCAACATTATAAAATATCACCTTATGCAAAATCTGAAGCATTATATTTCAGTTTGTAAAAAAAATAAATCCCAAAATTAAATAAAATCAAATTTTAGGCCGGGTTGATGATTTTTTTTATTTCATCAAGAGTTTTTTTGAAAATTAAAAGAATATTCCAATAGTAATTTTTTTGTTGCTCTTTGAAAATTTCAGAAATTTTGGTGCCCTTCCCCTAGAACCCCTACCCTCCAAGGCTTATGCTACTTACAGTAGCATAAGCCTTACGTATAGTAGATAAGTAGTTAGTAGTATATAAGCCTTTTATCACTGTAGGTGATAAGGCTTATACATAGAAAGGATTTGTAATGATTAATGTTAATTTAGATATTAAAAATAAAATGAAAGAAACAACTAAAGGTATGTTATTAGAAATTGGTGAATATGAAACATGATTTCCTATTAAAGATACTATTATTGATACCTGAGTTGTAAATATAAATGGGACAGTTTTTTAAAATAATTGTATTAAATCTATTGGTCTTTTATAAGAGAGCGATTTTCTGGGTGTAGAATTAATTTGAAATGCTATAAAATTTAAATCTTTTTGTTTATATGAAGATAGATCTGTAGATTTTGGTAAATATCTTCTTAAAATACCATTATTATTTTCATTTAAACCCCTTTGGCAAGGTTTACCAGGATCTGCAAAATAAATTTTGACATTACAAATTTTTTCGATTAATCTTCATTTACTAAATTCTTTACCACGATCAAAAGTAATGGTTTTAACTGTTCCTTTTTGTAACTTTGAAATAAATTTTATTATACTTTTCGTAATATTTTCTGATTTATGATTTTGAGTTACTAAAGGAATTGTGGTTTTTGATCATATATCAGCCAAAGTAATAATAGAACTTTTATGATCTTTGCCAATGATAGTATCACCTTCTAAATGACCAAATTCTTGTATATTTTTAATATTAGGAATGATTAAATTTCTTTCATGAATAGACTTACAATTATTAATTTTGCCCCTAGTTTCTTTTTGTTTGTGAGATTTATTTTTGCCTTTTCTCAATAAGTTATTTTCATCAAAACCCATTCGATTTGTTTTAAACATGTTATATAAAGTTTTTGTCGAAATACTTTTTATTTTATTTTCCTTTAAAAAGTTAGCAATTATATCAAGAGCATACTTTTTAGTAATTAACAAATGATTAATACTATTAATTTCTGTTAAAGTTAAAATTATTAATTTTCTGCCTGCATTTTGTTTATTTTTTTGAAATTGATTCAATATTTCTAATGGCAATAAGTTTTTATTTAATAATCTACAAACTCTATGTACGGTTGATTTACTATAATCAACAATTTTTGCTATTTTACGAATCGAAAATCCATAATTTTTATATTCTTTTATTGCTATTATTGATTCAATACTCAGATACTTATACATTGCGCTAATTCCTTTCTTTTCTTAATTATAGAACTAACACAATTTAATTTTTATATAAGTGTCCTTTTTAATTTTACAATTAAAGATACAAAAAATAAAAAAATAGCATTAAAAATAATTGAAGATTTTTATTATAAATTAAGGAAAAAATCAATAACAAAAGATATTGAAAGTGTTAAAGGTAGTGATATTTTAAAATATATTTAAAATATTGCAGATATTACTACAAATGAAAATGAATTAATATCTTGTGAATTTTATGAAGAATATAATGGTTATTATATTTTTAAAAATGATAAAAATCAAGAATGTTTTAAATATAACATTACATGAGAACAAGATATGAAAAGTTTTAAAATCAATAATCCTTATAAAGAAAATGATAAGCCAATTAATTATATTGTTACACCAATGAAAGATATAAATACTCATAATGAAAAAATATTTTATTTAAAGTATTAAAGGACATTAATATGTTATTAAATATTGAAAAAATAGAATTAATTCAAAATTTATGTAATAGACTTGGTGCAAAACCTTTAATTTTAACAATTTAACGATTATTATTAATATTAAAGGTGATAGTTATTATGTTGAAAAAATATAAAGATGATCAATAATTTTATAGTTTAGTCGGCATAAAGCCACAAACATTTTATAAAATGCTTGAAATTTTAAAAATTGCTGAGTCTAAACAAAAATATTATGGTGGTAGAAAAAATAAAATTGTAATTGAAGAGCGTTTATTAATGACTTTAGAATATTGAAAAGACTATAGTAGTTATAGAGTTATTGCAAAAAGATATAATATTAGTCATACTAGTTGCATTCGTAATATTTTTTGAATTGAAAATATTTTAATAAAAAGCGGAATTTTTAATTTACCTGGAAAAAAAGATTTAACAAAAAATAAAGGTACTAATAATAATTTGTTAGCTATTGATGCTACTGAAACTCCAATTGAAAGAATTAAAAAAAACTAAAATTACTTTGGAAATTATCCCCACATGTACTAGTGTGGAGGAAAAAAATGCATTGAAATGAATTCAATAGCATATTTCAAACTGAAAACGATTGTTTGAAATATATAGCGAAGTTGAAAATAATGAAATGCATCAGGTGTGCTTCTTCTAGTTTGAATGCTTCTGATTTGAGAAGAATACGATGTTTGAACTGTAACCAAACATTTAGTATTCTTTATGGAACCATTTTTTATAAGTCACAGACCCAAATGACATCTTGGTTTTATCTCATCTTTAGATGAATAAACACAAAGCATGGCATACCAGCAACCGATGTTGCAAGGGAATTGGGTGTGACCTATAAAACAGCTTGAAGAATGTGTCATGAAATCAGGACTAGAATTGGAAATCAAGATGCAGGTTTCATTGTTGATGGCACAGCACAGATGGATGAAATGTATATTTCACATTTAGGTTTTAAAAAACAAGGAAGATCCTTGTTGAATAAAACTTTGATTGTTGGAGTTTATGAGAAAACCAGCAACAAACTAATTGTGAAGGTGCTGAAAAATGCAGATGAAAAAAACCTTTTAAGATTTGCATTGAAACACATTTTTACTGAGTGCTGTCTATTTACGGATTCTTGGAAGGGATATGTAAGTTTCAAAAACTTCTATCCCAAACATGAAATCGTAAATCATGAATTTGGGTATGTGTCACCAACAGGTGTAAACACAACCCAGATTGAATCAGCATGAAAGCACATCCGACGAACTTGCCGAACACACATAAGAGTTTCAAAGCACAATATTCATTTATATGCAAAAGAATCAGCATATAAATTCAATAACATACCTAGTTTTGAAACTGTAATTTTGTGTTTGATTTAAATACATGCGGGGATAATTTCATAGGTAGGCTTTTATCTCCATTTATGTGATAAAATTTAAAAATAGTACATAAAGGGATAAAAGCCATTACTTTTTTCAGGTAAAAAGAAACATCATTCTCTCAAATCCCAAATAATTATTGATATTTCCAATGGAAAAATTATTTCAACTGCTTTTTGTTTTGGAAGCATTCATGATTTTAAATTGCTTCTAAAATCCAAAACTTTTATTCATCCAGAAAAACAAGTTTTTGTTGATTCGGGTTATCAAGGTATACAAAATATTCATAAAAATACATTTTTGCCATTTAAAAAAAGTAAATACAATCAATTAACACCAATTCAAAAATAATACAATAAAACTTTAAGTAAAATTAGAATTAAAATTGAACACGTATTTGCTAAACTAAAACGTTTTAAAATTTTAAGTTTAAAATATCGCAATAAAATACGAAGATTTGCATTAAGATTTAATTTAATAGCAGGAATATATAATTTTGAATTACCTTAGTTTTGCACCAAGTCTAATGAAAAATTACTTAAAAATAAAAAAAATATTGAAATACAAGAAATATTAAAAATTATAGAAAGGGATTAATAATTATGGAATGTAGAGAATATAGAATTAAAGGTTCATGTGATATTTGTCATAAAAATTCATCATATGGAAATAGAACTTGTAATAAATGTTTTTATAAATTAATAGGTGAAAAAAATGAAATGTAATATTCATAATGAAAAATATATTTGAATTAGTGACATAGATAATAGTTATTATTGTAATAAATGTATAGATGAAATGATTGAAGAAGATATGTATTTAACATCAAATAATTGAGATTACTTATATGAATATTATATTAATGAATTACAATTAGAAAATTTTAAAGGAGTGTAATAATATGCAAAATAAAGGTTTTCAAGATATCAAAAATGATTTACAAATATTTTTTCAATATATTGAAAATGGTAAATATGGTGAAAGAATTAAAGAATTATTTATGATAGAAGAAAGTAGTGAATAAATATGGTAGCAGCACCTAAAAAGAAACCAGAAGATTTAATGATAAAACAAATTATTGTTCATTAGACTTGGTGCAAAACCTTTAATTTTAACAATTTAACGATTATTATTAATATTAAAGGTGATAGTTATTATGTTGAAAAAATATAAAGATGATCAAGAATTTTATAGTTTAGTCGGTATAAAGCCACAAACATTTTATAAAATGCTTGAAATTTTAAAAATTGCTGAGTCTAAACAAAAATATTATGGTGGTAGAAAAAATAAAATTGTAATTGAAGAGCGTTTATTAATGACTTTAGAATATTGAAAAGACTATAGTAGTTATAGAGTTATTGCAAAAAGATATAATATTAGTCATACTAGTTGCATTCGTAATATTTTTTGAATTGAAAATATTTTAATAAAAAGCGGAATTTTTAATTTACCTGGAAAAAAAGATTTAACAAAAAATAAAGGTACTAATAATAATTTGTTAGCTATTGATGCTACTGAAACTCCAATTGAAAGAATTAAAAAAAACTAAAATTACTTTTTTCAGGTAAAAAGAAACATCATTCTCTCAAATCCCAAATAATTATTGATATTTCCAATGGAAAAATTATTTCAACTGCTTTTTGTTTTGGAAGCATTCATGATTTTAAATTGCTTCTAAAATCTAAAACTTTTATTCATCCAGAAAAAAAGTTTTTGTTGATTCAGGTTATCAAGGTATACAAAATATTCATAAAAATACATTTTTGCCATTTAAAAAAAGTAAATACAATCAATTAACACCAATTCAAAAAGAATACAATAAAACTTTAAGTAAAATTAGAATTAAAATTGAACACGTATTTGCTAAACTAAAACGTTTTAAAATTTTAAGTTTAAAATATCGCAATAAAATACGAAGATTTGCATTAAGATTTAATTTAATAGCAGGAATATATAATTTTGAATTACCTTAGTTTTGCACCAAGTCTATTGAAATAAAAGAAATATTAAACATTATAGAAAGAGAGAATTAATTATGTTGAATTTAAAAGAAGATAAAAGAATGTATTTAAAATATGAAGAAATTGAAAAAATATTTGGTTCATGTGATATATGTAATAAAAATTCATCATATGCCAATAGAACTTGTAATAAATGTTTTTATAAATTAATGAGTGATAATGATGAAATATAATATCCATAATGAAAAATATATATGATTTTCTGAATTAGAAAATACATATTATTGTAATAAATGTATAAATGACATGATTGCAGAAGATATGTATTTAACAAGTGATAATTGAGATTACTTAGAAGAACATTATATTAATGAATTACAATTAGAAAATTTTAAAGGAGTGTAATAAATAATGACACAATTAGAATTACAAAATGCAAGAAAATTAATAGAGAAATTTGAAGAATTACAAGAAGAATTTAATAGTAAATATGAAGAAATAGAATTTGAAATCGATAATGATGCTGATTTAAAAATTAGTTGTGATTATTTTAATTATAAAAATGTAAATCAATTAGAACAAGTAATTATTGATTAGACTTGGTGCAAAACTAAGGTAATTCAAAATTATATATTCCTGCTATTAAATTAAATCTTAATGCAAATCTTCTTATTTTATTGCGATATTTTAAACTTAAAATTTTAAAACGTTTTAGTTTAGCAAATACGTGTTCAATTTTAATTCTAATTTTACTTAAAGTTTTATTGTATTCTTTTTGAATTGGTGTTAATTGATTGTATTTACTTTTTTTAAATGGCAAAAATGTATTTTTATGAATATTTTGTATACCTTGATAACCTGAATCAACAAAAACTTGTTTTTCTGGATGAATAAAAGTTTTAGATTTTAGAAGCAATTTAAAATCATGAATGCTTCCAAAACAAAAAGCAGTTGAAATAATTTTTCCATTGGAAATATCAATAATTATTTGGGATTTGAGAGAATGATGTTTCTTTTTACCTGAAAAAAGTAATTTTAGTTTTTTTTAATTCTTTCAATTGGAGTTTCAGTAGCATCAATAGCTAACAAATTATTATTAGTACCTTTATTTTTTGTTAAATAGACTTGGTGCAAAACCTTTAATTTTAACAATTTAACGATTATTATTAATATTAAAGGTGATAGTTATTATGTTGAAAAAATATAAAGATGATCAAGAATTTTCTTTTAATTTTCACAAAAAATCTTGATATTACTTTTAATTTAAAATTAAAAGTAATATTTTTATATCAGGGGTGATTTTTTGTGACTAATAATGAATTAATTGATGTTTTAAAAAACAAAAAAGATGAAGAATTTATAAAAATTATTAGACATTTTAAAAATAGAATTAAACAAATTGAGAAAAAAGAAAAATTAGATGCAATTGATAAAAAATTTAAAGAAAAAGGAATTCAATGTCCAAATTGTAAATCTTATTGATGTGTAAAAAATGGTTTTAAGAATAATAAGCAAAAATATTTATGCAAAGATTGTAAAAGTAGCTTTGATGCTTTAAGAAATCATTTTTTACATTAGACTTGGTGCAAAACTAAGGTAATTCAAAATTATATATTCCTGTTATTAAATTAAATCTTAATGCAAATCTTCGTATTTTATTGCGATATTTTAAACTTAAAATTTTAAAACGTTTTAGTTTAGCAAATACGTGTTCAATTTTAATTCTAATTTTACTTAAAGTTTTATTGTATTCTTTTTGAATTGGTGTTAATTGATTGTATTTACTTTTTTTAAATGGCAAAAATGTATTTGTATGAATATTTTGTATACCTTGATAACCTGAATCAACAAAAACTTGTTTTTCTGGATGAATAAAAGTTTTAGATTTTAGAAGCAATTTAAAATCATGAATGCTTCCAAAACAAAAAGCAGTTGAAATAATTTTTCCATTGGAAATATCAATAATTATTTGGGATTTGAGAGAATGATGTTTCTTTTTACCTGAAAAAAGTAATTTTAGTTTTTTTTAAGGCTTTTCTCCCTTTATGTACTATTTTTAAATTTTATCACATAAATGCTGAGAAAAGCCTATCTACGGACTTCTCCCCGCATGTATTTAAATCAAACACAAAATTACAGTTTCAAAACTAGATATGTTATTGAATTTATATGCTGATTCTTTTGCATATAAATGAATATTGTGCTTTGAAACTCTTATGTGTGTTCGGAAAGTTCGTCGTATGTGCTTTCATGCTGATTCAATCTGGTTTGTGTTTACAAATGTTGGTGACACATACCCAACTTCATGATTTACGATTTCATGTTTGGGATAGAAGTTTTTGAAACTTACATATCCCTTCCAAGAATCCGTAAATAGACAGCACTCAGTAAAAATGTGTTTCAATGCAAATCTTAAAAGGTTTTTTTCATCTGCATTTTTCAGCACCTTCACAATTAGTTTGTTGCTGGTTTTCTCATAAACTCCAACAATCAAAGTTTTATTCAACAAGGATCTTCCTTGTTTTTTAAAACCTAAATGTGAAAGATACATTTCATCCATCTGTGCTGTGCCATCAACAATGAAAACTGCATCTTGATTTCCAATTCTAGTCCTGATTTCATGACACATTCTTCAATCTGTTTTATAGGTCACACCCAATTCCCTTGCAACATCGGTTGCTGGTATGCCATGCTTTGTGTTTATTCATCTAAAGATGAGATAAAACCAAGATGTCATTTGGGTTTGTGACTTATAAAAAATGGTTCCATAAAGAATACTAAATGTTTGGTTACAGTTCAAACATCGTATTCTTCTCAAATCAGAAGTATTCAAACTAGAAGAAGCACACCTGATGCATTTCATTATTTTCAACTTCGCTATATATTTCAAACAATCGTTTTCAGTTTGAAATATGCTATTGAATTCATTTCAATTCATTTTTTCCTCCACACTAGTACATGTGGGGATAATTTCCTTTTTTAATTCTTTCAATTGGAGTTTCAGTGGCATCAATAGCTAACAAATTATTATTAGTACCTTTATTTTTTGTTAAATCTTTTTTTCAAGGTAAATTAAAAATTCCGCTTTTTATTAAAATATTTTCAATTCAAAAAATATTACGAATGCAACTAGTATGACTAATATTATATCTTTTTGCAATAACTCTATAACTACTATAGTCTTTTCAATATTCTAAAGTCATTAATAAACGCTCTTCAATTACAATTTTATTTTTTTTACCACCATAATATTTTTGTTTAGACTCAGCAATTTTTAAAATTTCAAGCATTTTATAAAATGTTTGTGGCTTTATGCCGACTAAACTATAAAATTCTTGATCATCTTTATATTTTTTCAACATAATAACTATCACCTTTAATATTAATAATAATTGTTAAATTTTTAAAATTAAAGGTTTTGCACCAAGTCTAATCTTTTTTTCCAGTTAAATTAAAAATTCCGCTTTTTATTAAAATATTTTCAATTCAAAAAATATTACGAATGCAACTAGTATGACTAATATTATATCTTTTTGCAATAACTCTATAACTACTATAGTCTTTTCAATATTCTAAAGTCATTAATAAACGCTCTTCAATTACAATTTTATTTTTTCTACCACCATAATATTTTTGTTTAGACTCAGCAATTTTTAAAATTTCAAGCATTTTATAAAATGTTTGTGGCTTTATGCCGACTAAACTATAAAATTCTTGATCATCTTTATATTTTTTCAACATAATAACTATCACCTTTAATATTAATAATAATCGTTAAATTGTTAAAATTAAAGGTTTTGCACCCAGTCTATTATAAAAGAATTATTAAAGGTTAAAGGAGATGAATAAATATGGTAGCAGCACCTAAAAAGAAATCAGAAGATTTAATTATTAAACAAATTCATATTAGATTAAATAAAAATGATTATTATGAATTAAAAAAGATGTGTTTAGAAGAAGATATTACAATTAATAGTTTTGTAAATAATTTAATTAAAAATGCAATTAAATAATCAAAAAAATAATTTAATTTTTAAAAAAGAAACACATCAATATTTTATTCAAAATAAAGAATTAATATCAGTAAGTAAAATACTTGATTATTATTTAGGTAATTCATATTGTAAATGTAATAAATGTAAATATTGTTTTAATATTCATAATGCAAGAATTCGTGGTAATGTAGTTCATAAAGTAGCAGAATTATATTTTAAAAATATCACTATTAAAAATATAAATAATCAAATTAAAAATATTATTAAAGATTTATTTCCAGAAAATTATTTAAATTATTGTTATACATTATTAGAATATTTACCTTCTAAATTTATTGAAAATGCACAATATATTATTGAAAAAGCATTTAATTATGATATTGTTGCAGGAACACCTGATTTAATATTTAAAAATGAAAAATTAAATTTATATACAATAATTGATTTTAAAACTTATAAAGTTTTTAGTAAAGAATTATTAGAAAAATCAAAATTACAAATAATAGCATATTATTGATTATTAAAAAATAATAATTATGAATTATCAAATATACATTTTATATGTTGAATTAAAGAAAATGAAATTGAATTAATAAAAGTAGAAATAACAAATGAATTATTAATTGAATGAGAAAAAGCAATTTGAACATGAAGGGAATTAAAATAAAATGACAAATGAATTATTAGTTAAAAATATTAATAATTGTAATGTAGAAAAATTTATTAGACAAAAAGGTATTATTAATAATTTAGAAATTCAAAAATTTAAAAGTAATGTATTAGCAATTTCAAATCAATATGGTTTAGATAAAGCATATCCAGAAACAATTATTAATAGTTGTTATCAAGCAGTATTATTGAATTTACCATTAGAAAAGAATTTTGGTTATTGTTATATTGTACCTTATTGAGATAGTAATACAAAAGTAAATAATGCTCAATTTCAAATGGGATATAAAGGTTATATTCAATTAGCATTACGTTCACAACAATATAAAGAAATTAATGTAAGTGATGTTAGATTAACAGAAATTAAAAAAGTAGATAGACTTAAGGGAATTGAATTTAATTGAATACAAGATGATTTAGAAAGATTAAAACAACCCATTATTGGTTATGTAGCATATTTTCAATTAGTAAATGGTTTTGAAAAAACTTTATATATGTCAAAAGAACAAATAGAAAAACATTTTTTAAAATATTCAAAAACTTATGCAAAAAATAAAGAATTTATTGTTAGTGATTTTGATAGTATGGCGTTAAAAACTGTATTAACTCAATTATTAAGAAAATGGGGAATTATGAGTACTGAAATGCAAATTGCATATGAAAGTGACCAAGCAATTATTACTGAAAATAAAAAAATATATATTGATAATCCAAACAATAATATAGAAATAGAAAATAATACTAATTTTCAAAAATTAAAAGAAAATATTAAGAAATTAGATAAAGTAGTGTTTAAAAATGAATAAAAGAAAACAATTTAAATATGATAATAAATTAGTTGAACATGGAATTAAAGTTGCAAAAAAAAGATAAACAATTAATGAAAATATTAAAAAGATTAAGTTTAAATTAAGGAGAAATAATAATGAATAAAGAAAAATTATTTAAATATCTTAATAGCAAATTAAAAAATGCTGAAGAACAATATAATGATGAATTTTATCAAGATTTGCAACAATATATAAAAGGTGAAATTGATTTTATTAAAATTTTATGAATTTCAATAAAAAATGGAGACTTTGATAATGACTAATTATTTACTTTCAATTGACCCAAGTATTAAAAATACTGGATTTACTTTATGAGAAAAAGAATATAAATATGATAAAAATTTAAATTATTGACCTACTAGACAATATGTATATTGTGAAATTCATAATGATGATAATGCTTCATTAAAAATTATTAAAGAATGTCAAAATTGCTATGAAAATGAAATAATTTGAAAACCAATATTTGTTAAAAGTTTTTGTTTTAATAAATATAGTGAATATGAATTTGATAAACATTTAGATGTAGATGGAGTATTAAATTTTTGTAGTTATCGTGATTTTGATTTAATTATTGAACGTGGTACTTTTCATTCAAAAAATGGAATTGGTTATGAAACACAAGAACATTTACGTGGTTTTATTGCAGGACAATTTAATAAATTATTAACAAAAAATATGTTAATAAGTCCAAGTGAATGAAAGAAATGATATAAAAATAGACCTTTTGGAGCATATTGAGATATTAAAAATGAAAAATGAACAAAAGAAACATCATTAGCAATGGCACAAATCATTATTTCAGAAAATGAATGAGATTTTAATATTACTAATCATGATGAAGCAGATAGTTTATTAATTGGTTGATATTATTTAAATAAGGAGAATAAATAATGATGATAATAAGATGACAATGTGATTATTATGAAAATAATATAAGATGTGAAGAATATAGTAAAATTCAACCACATAAAGATTTTAATAATAATAGAGTTTATTGTGAAAATCATTGAAAAATAATTAATAAAATAAATCAAGAAAGAAAAGAATTTGCTATAAATCAATATAAACAAAAAATAATTAAATTTTTAAGAAAAGAATTTATTAATTTTGAAAATGATTTAATAAATTTACCAGTAATTAAAATTAATTTACTAATGGATAAAATTGAAAATGGAGAATTTGATTAATGCAAAAACAAAAACAAGAAAAAGTATTACTTAAATGTATTGTTAAAGATTGTAATAGTAAAGTATTAGTTACTTTAAAAACTTTAAACGTAGAAGATGGTGTAGTTCAATTTTTTAATATGTGTTATTTTCATAAAAAACAATTTAAAAATAAAATAAAAGAAATAAAAAATGAATATAAAAATAAGGAGTAATTATGAATTGATATGAATATGCATTAATAATATGAATTATTATAAGTATAATGTGAACTATTAATTTATTTTTAATAATTAAAATAAAAGAAAAACATATTTTAAAAATGCAAAATATAGATTTTAAACATTTAAGAAAAATAATAGATATGCAAGAAAATCATTTTCATAATATGTTAGATATTCATAAAGAAATGTTTGAAATAATAAATGAAAGAATAAATAAAATAATAGAATATCTTAATAATGAAAATAAGGAGTAAATAATGACTAAACGTGAATTTTTAATTAAATTAAAAGTAGATAAAGATAAAAATATTAAATTAGATTTTGAAAATGATTTAATTTATGAAAATATAGCATTATCTAGTTCATTTAATGAAAATTTTATAAATGAAATAATTGAATTATTAAATGATTATAAAAATATTGAATGAAATAATAACTAAATTATCGGTAATGTTTAGTAATCTGTGTAACTTACAAAAATAAATATGTTTAATTAATTCTAGTAAATATAATTAAATGACTAGAAAGAGTGAGTTACAAATGGTTAAAAAACAAAACATTAATAATAATGATCCAATATCACAAGCAGTAGATTTATTACTAGAAAATACTGAAGATTTAACAACAGTTTTTAAAGAAGGAGGTTTATATAAAGAATTAACAAAAAGATTAGTGGAAAAAATGTTGAATTCTGAAATGCAAAATTATTTAGGATATGAAAAAAATCAACATAGTAATAGTGAAAATGCTCGTAATGGCATAACTTCAAAAAAATTAATAACTCAAGAAGGTAAAATTGAAATTGATGTACCACGAGATCGTAATAGTAATTTTACTCCTGTAATAGTGCCAAAAAGACAAAGAAGATTTGATGGTTTTGATCAACAAGTTCTTTCACTATATGCAAAAGGTATGACAGTATCTGACATTAGAATGCAGTTGCAAGAGTTATATCATGGTGCAGATATTAGTGAAAGTGTTATTAGTCAAATTACTGATGATGTTATTGATGATGTCAAAGCATGGCAAAATCGGCCATTAGAAAGTATTTATACGATTGTTTATTTTGATTGTATAGTAGTTAAAGTACGACAAGATAAACGGATTATTAACAAATCAGTTTATATAGCACTAGGAGTTGATTTAGAAGGTAAAAAAGATGTTTTAGGTTTATGAATTAGTGAAAATGAAGGTTCTAAATTTTGATTATCTAATTTTACAGAAATGAAAAATCGAGGCTTAAATGATATTATTATTGCTTGTAGTGATAATTTAACAGGCATGTCAGAAGCAATACAATCAGTTTATCCTAAAACCGAACATCAATTATGCATAGTTCATCAAATTAGAAACAGTTTAAAATATGTTTCATACAAACATCGAAAATCTCTAGTTACAGATTTAAAACCAATTTATAGTGCATGTAGTGAAGAACAAGCAATGCAAGCTTTAGAATCGTTTGAAAATAAATGAAATAAACAATATCCTCAAATTACTAAATCTTGATATCAAAATGGAGATAATTTAATGGTTTTTATTAGTTATCCACCAGAAATTAAAAGAGTAATTTATACTACAAATGCTATTGAATCTGTTAATAGTCAATTACGAAAAGTTATTAGAAATAAAAAAGTTTTTCCTAACGATATGGCGGTTTTCAAAATATTTTACTTAGCAATTGAAAATATAACAAAAAAATGAACAATGCCTATTCAAAATTGAAATACAGCAATTGCTCATTTTATGATAAAATTTGAAGACAGAATTAATCTAAACTAGTACCTTGTAAAACAAAGATACACAGATTACATAAAATCCTCAAATTATCTATATTAAATATAGAAAATATGATATAATATAAGTATGTAAAAAGTACCTACTTTAAAAGTAGTAGGATAAGGTCTATCGCTTTCCTATCTAATCCCTTTAATTAGGGATTTTTTACATAAAAAAAGTTACCTTATTGGTAACTTTTTAATTAGGTGCCAACCTAACAATTACATAATTTTGAGAACTTTTTTATTTCATATACTTACATAAGTAAGTTCATTTCATTATAACATTAATATTTATATTTTATCAAAGTTTTTTCATAACATATTCCACTACAATGATATAAGTAAAAAGAACTATCAACATCAATAATACTTATAGTAAATTCATTATTACAAACAATGCAATTTTTATTTTTAATCATTTTTTTCTTGTTTATCTAAATAATCATTTATCTTATTATATAATAGACTTGGTGCAAAACCTTTAATTTTAACAATTTAACGATTATTATTAATATTAAAGGTGATAGTTATTATGTTGAAAAAATATAAAGATGATCAAGAATTTTATAGTTTAGTCGGCATAAAGCCACAAACATTTTATAAAATGCTTGAAATTTTAAAAATTGCTGAGTCTAAACAAAAATATTATGGTGGTAGAAAAAATAAAATTGTAATTGAAGAGCGTTTATTAATGACTTTAGAATATTGAAAAGACTATAGTAGTTATAGAGTTATTGCAAAAAGATATAATATTAGTCATGCTAGTTGCATTCGTAATATTTTTTGAATTGAAAATATTTTAATAAAAAGCGGAATTTTTAATTTACCTGGAAAAAAAGATTTAACAAAAAAGAGGCTTTTATGTAATCTGTGTATCTTTGTTTTACAAGGTACTAGTTTAGATTAATTCTGTCTTCAAATTTTATCATAAAATGAGCAATTGCTGTATTTCAATTTTGAATAGGCATTGTTCATTTTTTTGTTATATTTTCAATTGCTAAGTAAAATATTTTGAAAACTGCCATATCGTTAGGAAAAACTTTTTTATTTCTAATAACTTTTCGTAATTGACTATTAACAGATTCAATAGCATTTGTAGTATAAATTACTCTTTTAATTTCTGGTGGATAACTAATAAAAACCATTAAATTATCTCAATTTTTATATCAAGATTTAGTAATTTGAGGATATTGTTTATTTCATTTATTTTCAAACGATTCTAAAGCTTGCATTGCTTGTTCTTCACTACATGCACTATAAATTGGTTTTAAATCTGTAACTAGAGATTTTCGATGTTTGTATGAAACATATTTTAAATTATTTCTAATTTGATGAACTATGCATAATTGATGTTCGGTTTTAGGATAAACTGATTGTATTGCTTCTGACATGCCTGTTAAATTATCACTACAAGCATTAAGAATATCATTTAAGCCTCGATTTTTCATTTCTGTAAAATTAGATAATCAAAATTTAGAACCTTCATTTTCACTAATTCATAAACCTAAAACATCTTTTTTACCTTCTAAATCAACTCCTAGCGCTATATAAACTGATTTGTTAATAATCCGTTTATCTTGTAGTACTTTAACTACTATACAATCAAAATAAACAATCGGATAAATACTTTCTAATGGCCGATTTTGACATGCTTTGACATCATCAATAACATCATCAGTAATTTGACTAATAACACTTTCACTAATATCTTTTAATTTTCACAAAAAATCTTGATATTACTTTTAATTTAAAATTAAAAGTAATATTTTTATATCAGGGGTGATTTTTTGTGACTAATAATGAATTAATGGATGTTTTAAAAAACAAAAAAGATGAAGAATTTATAAAAATTATTAGACATTTTAAAAATAGAATTAAACAAATTGAGAAAAAAGAAAAATTAGATGCAATTGATAAAAAATTTAAAGAAAAAGGAATTCAATGTCCAAATTGTAAATCTTATTGATGTGTAAAAAATGTTTTTAAGAATAATAAGCAAAAATATTTATGCAAAGATTGTAAAAGTAGCTTTGATGATTTAAGAAATCATTTTTTACATTGAAGTCATTTATCTCATGAACAATGAGATTGAATAATTTGATTGTCATTGTTAGGTCAATCTGCTTATACTATTTCTCAATTTGCTAAAATTTCAAAAACATCAGCATGATTTAATCGTCAAAAATTTATGAAATCATCACAATTAGCAAAAACACAAAAACCATTCACAAAATTAAAAGGTAGAATTGAAATTGATGAAACTTTTATCAAAGAAATTCATAAAGGAAATTTCAAAAATCCAGATGATCCAAGAAAAAAATGAATTGAAGAAAATGCTAAAGATTTAAACTGTTGTATTGAAATGGCAATTGATGAAAATAAAAATATTTATGATCAAACAACAAATACTAAAAGATTAACAAAAAAATGAGTACAAGAAAATTTAACATCTAAGCTTATCGAAGAAAAATCAATTATAGTTTGTGATATGCAAATACTATATGATACAGTAGCTAAACAAACAAAATGTACTCTCAAGAAATTTAAATCAAAAGAAAATAAAGAATTAAATTATAAAAATTTAAGTAATATCAGTAAAATACAATAGACTTGGTGCAAAACCTTTAATTTTAACAATTTAACGATTATTATTAATATTAAAGGTGATAGTTATTATGTTGAAAAAATATAAAGATGATCAAGAATTTTATAGTTTAGTCGGCATAAAGCCACAAACATTTTATAAAATGATTGAAATTTTAAAAATTGCTGAGTCTAAACAAAAATATTATGGTGGTAGAAAAAATAAAATTGTAATTGAAGAGCGTTTATTAATGACTTTAGAATATTGAAAAGACTATATTAGTTATAGAGTTATTGCAAAAAGATATAATATTAGTCATACTAGTTGCATTCGTAATATTTTTTTAATTGAAAATATTTTAATAAAAAGCGGAATTTTTAATTTACCCGAAAAAAAAGATTTAACAAAAAATAAAGGTACTAATAATAATTTGTTAGCTATTGATGATACTGAAACTCCAATTGAAAGAATTAAAAAAGGAAATTATCCCCACATGTACTAGTGTGGAGGAAAAAATGAATTGAAATGAATTCAATAGCATATTTCAAACTGAAAACGATTGTTTGAAATATATAGCGAAGTTGAAAATAATGAAATGCATCAGGTGTGCTTCTTCTAGTTTGAATACTTCTGATTTGAGAAGAATACGATGTTTGAACTGTAACCAAACATTTAGTATTCTTTATGGAACCATTTTTTATAAGTCACAGACCCAAATGACATCTTGGTTTTATCTCATCTTTAGATGAATAAACACAAAGCATGGCATACCAGCAACCGATGTTGCAAGGGAATTGGGTGTGACCTATAAAACAGCTTGAAGAATGTGTCATGAAATCAGGACTAGAATTGGCAATCAAGATGCAGGTTTCATTGTTGATGGCACAGCACAGATGGATGAAATGTATCTTTCACATTTAGGTTTTAAAAAACAAGGAAGATCCTTGTTGAATAAAACTTTGATTGTTGGAGTTTATGAGAAAAACAGCAACAAACTAATTGTGAAGGTGCTGAAAAATGCAGATGAAAAAAACCTTTTAAGATTTGCATTGAAACACATTTTTACTGAGTGCTGTCTATTTACGGATTCTTGGAAGGGATATGTAAGTTTCAAAAACTTCTATCCCAAACATGAAATCGTAAATCATGAAGTTGGGTATGTGTCACCAACAGGTGTAAACACAAACCAGATTGAATCAGCATGAAAGCACATCCGACGAACTTTCCGAACACACATAAGAGTTTCAAAGCACAATATTCATTTATATGCAAAAGAATCAGCATATAAATTCAATAACATACCTAGTTTTGAAACTGTAATTTTGTGTTTGATTTAAATACATGTGGGGATAATTTCCTAGGTAGGCTTTTATCTCCGTTTATGTGATAAAATTTAAAAATAGTACATAAAGGGATAAAAGCCTTAAAAAAACTAAAATTACTTTTTTCAGGTAAAAAGAAACATCATTCTCTCAAATCCCAAATAATTATTGATATTTCCAATGGAAAAATTATTTCAACTGCTTTTTGTTTTGGAAGCATTCATGATTTTAAATTGCTTCTAAAATCTAAAACTTTTATTCATCCAGAAAAACAAGTTTTTGTTGATTCGGGTTATCAAGGTATACAAAATATTCATAAAAATAAATTTTTGCCATTTAAAAAAAGTAAATACAATCAATTAACACCAATTCAAAAAGAATACAATAAAACTTTAAGTAAAATTAGAATTAAAATTGAACACGTATTTGCTAAACTAAAACGTTTTAAAATTTTAAGTTTAAAATATCGCAATAAAATACGAAGATTTGCATTAAGATTTAATTTAATAGCAGGAATATATAATTTTGAATTACCTTAGTTTTGCACCAAGTCTAATGTTTTTTTTTCTTTATATCTTAAATTAGAAATAATACAACAACCAAAAATTAATCCAAAAACATTTAATGCAATAAAAAGTAATAAAACACCATAATAATTATTTTTTAAACATAATTTTAATCCAAAATAAATAAATGCAGTTATTATTGGTAATATTATAGCAATTAGTAAAGCAATTGTACTAGGTAAATCCATTTTTAACTCCTTTGTAAATTAATAGTAAAATTATAACAAAGAATATTAAATTATCTATTGTTAAATATTAATTTTGTAACTTTTAAAGTTGAATTAGAAATGTATCTTTTACCATATCCAACTTTTTCACCAACCGCATCTCCATAAATTGCTTCTATTTTCCCAAGATTTATGTATATATTAAATTTTCATATTAAATTATTATTTTTACTAATATCTAATATATTAATGCCACATGCACTATCTGTTGTTAATTCTTCTTTTATTCCATAATAACTTTCAGTTAATGTAAATGTATAACCAGCAAGATTATAATCAGATAATATTGTTGAATTATAAGCATATCCAAAAGCAGAGTAAGGTTGAACATTAGGAACTAATTTCCAATCTTTAACATTTTTATCTTGTGGATTTGAAAATATTAAATCTTTTAAATTAATAGTTATACTTGTAGTTTCTACTTCTTTTGCTGGATTAAAACTTTCTGTTGTATTAAAATTTATACCTTGTTCATTGTGTTTATTTTCAATTGTTTCAAAATTATATTCATAATAAATAGTAAAACTTTTATAATAGACTTGGTGCAAAACCTTTAATTTTAACAATTTAACGATTATTATTAATATTAAAGGTGATAGTTATTATGTTGAAAAAATATAAAGATGATCAAGAATTTTATAGTTTAGTCGGCATAAAGCCACAAACATTTTATAAAATGCTTGAAATTTTAAAAATTGCTGAGTCTAAACAAAAATATTATGGTGGTAGAAAAAATAAAATTGTAATTGAAGAGCGTTTATTAATGACTTTAGAATATTGAAAAGACTATAGTAGTTATAGAGTTATTGCAAAAAGATATAATATTAGTCATACTAGTTGCATTCGTAATATTTTTTAAATTGAAAATATTTTAATAAAAAGCGGAATTTTTAATTTACCTGAAAAAAAAGATTTAACAAAAAATAAAGGTACTAATAATAATTTGTTAGCTATTGATGCTACTGAAACTCCAATTGAAATAATTAAAAAAAACTAAAATTACTTTTTTCAGGTAAAAAGAAACATCATTCTCTCAAATCCCAAATAATTATTGATATTTCCAATGGAAAAATTATTTCAACTGCTTTTTGTTTTGGAAGCATTCATGATTTTAAATTGCTTCTAAAATCTAAAACTTTTATTCATCCAGAAAAACAAGTTTTTGTTGATTCAGGTTATCAAGGTATACAAAATATTCATAAAAATACATTTTTGCCATTTAAAAAAAGTAAATACAATCAATTAACACCAATTCAAAAAGAATACAATAAAACTTTAAGTAAAATTAGAATTAAAATTGAACACGTATTTGCTAAACTAAAACGTTTTAAAATTTTAAGTTTAAAATATCGCAATAAAATACGAAGATTTGCATTAAGATTTAATTTAATAGCAGGAATATATAATTTTGAATTACCTTAGTTTTGCACCAAGTCTAATTAAGAAAAGAATTAAAACAGTTACGAATGGAAAATGATATTTTAAAGCAAGCAGCACTAATAATAGGCAGAAAATAGAGATTATTATCAATAATAAATGTAAATATAAAATTCGTACAATGTGTCGTTTTTTAAAGCTCTCTAAATCAACATATTATTTTAATTTCAAGAAAAAAGAAAAAAATCAAAATAATATGTATGATGAAGCTGTTATTAGTGCTTTTAAAGAAAATAAAGAAATTTATGGCACAAGAAGATTAAAAGTCATATTAGAAAACCAAGAAATTTATTTATCAAGACGAAAAATTAAAGAAATTATTAATAAACATAATTTAATATCAAAATACACTAAATTAAGACACAAAAATCATCATAATAAAGTCAATGATAGTCAAATAACTAATCTTGTTAATAGAAACTTTAAGAATAGTATTAAAAATGAAGTTATTGTTAGTGATTTAACTTATGTTCAAGTAAATGGTAAGTGAAACTATATTTGTTTATTAATAGACCTATTTAACCGCGAAATTATTGGACATAGTGTAGGCACTAAAAAAGATGCATCATTAGTATATGAAGCATTTATGCAATCAAATCGCTGTTTAAAAGATATTCAAATATTTCATAGCGATCGAGGTAATGAATTTAATAATAAAATTATTGATAAACTTTTACTAGCATTCAATATTACTCGCTCTTTAAGCAAAAAAGGATGTCCTTATGACAATGCTGTTGCTGAAGCAACTTTTAAAACTTTCAAAACAGAATTTATTAATGATAAAAATTTTACATCATTAATCCAATTAAAATTAGAATTATTTGATTATATCAATTGATATAACAACATACTAATTCATAGCACTTTAAACTACCTAACTCCAGTTAATTATCAAAAACAAATGTCTACCAAAAAATAGTCCTAAAAAAGGTTGCCATTCCAATATCTCTAAAATTTCTTTTAATTTTCACAAAAAATCTTGATATTACTTTTAATTTTAAATTAAAAGTAATATTTTTATATCGGGGGTGATTTTTTGTGACTAATAATGAATTAATTGATGTTTTAAAAAACAAAAAAGATGAAGAATTTATAAAAATTATTAGACATTTTAAAAATAGAATTAAACAAATTGAGAAAAAAGAAAAATTAGATGCAATTGATAAAAAATTTAAAGAAAAAGGAATTCAATGTCCAAATTGTAAATCTTATTGATGTGTAAAAAATGGTTTTAAGAATAATAAGCAAAAATATTTATGCAAAGATTGTAAAAGTAGCTTTGATGCTTTAAGAAATCATTTTTTACATTGAAGTCATTTATCTCATGAACAATGAGATTGAATAATTTGATTGTCATTGTTAGGTCAATCTGCTTATACTATTTCTCAATTTGCTAAAATTTCAAAAACATCAGCATGATTTAATCGTCAAAAATTTATGAAATCATCACAATTAGCAAAAACACAAAAACCATTCACAAAATTAAAAGGTAGAATTGAAATTGATGAAACTTTTATCAAAGAAATTCATAAAGGAAATTTCAAAAATCCAGATGATCCAAGAAAAAAATGAATTGAAGAAAATGCTAAAGATTTAAACTGTTGTATTGAAATGGCAATTGATGAAAATAAAAATATTTATGCTCAAACAACAAATACTAAAAGATTAACAAAAAAATGAGTACAAGAAAATTTAACATCTAATCTTATCGAAGAAAAATCAATTATAGTTTGTGATATGCAAATACTATATGATACAGTAGCTAAACAAACAAAATGTACTCTCAAGAAATTTAAATCAAAAGAAAATAAAGAATTAAATTATAAAAATTTAAGTAATATCAGTAAAATACAATCAAGTTTAAAAGAATTTATTACTCATTATCATGGCATTGGATTTACCAATATTCAAAATTACCTCAATTTATGAAAATTTAAATACCAACATTATAAAATATCACCTTATGCAAAATCTGAAGCATTATATTTCAGTTTGTAAAAAAAATAAATCCCAAAATTAAATAAAATCAAATTTTAGGCCAGGTTGATGATTTTTTTTATTTCATCAAGAGTTTTTTTGAAAATTAAAAAAAATTTCTGGTTTTTATGATTATGATCAAGTGTATGAAAAAGGAAATTCAATTGCTATTGGTTCGGGTTTTAATGAAGAAGGTAGTATAGTTAATGGCGATTGAAATACAAATAAAGTTTATGATTGAGATATTATGGGAACTAATTTAATTAAAAATGACCATCAAATTAGCTTTATTTATAATACTAATGGTGATAATAATGCTAAAGTTAATTTTTTAGTTACTACTACTGATCAAAAATCGTTAATAGCAAACCGTCAAACTTTTTTACCAAATAATGAAGAAAAGTTACAAGGTGGTTGAGTTAAAATTACTTTAGATTTAAAGAAAATTGGTGGTATTAATACTTTTAATCGTATTTCTGAATTAGGATTACAAATTAAAGCAACTAATAATAATTTTAAGTTTAATGTTGGTGAATTTGAAATAAATAGTCCAACAACTAATAATCAAATCAAAGAAAATACAGTAATTTCAAATCCAAAATCAGAATATGTAATTAATCGAACAGTTAATAATCAAATATTATACAATGCTCGTTTTCAATGAGATGCTGTTAATATTGAAAATTTAAGTTATTATGCTATTTATTATTTTGATGAAAAAAAAATGATATCGTATTGGCGAAACTAGTCAAAACTATTATTTTTTAAAAAATTTAAAATCTATTCATAATCGGTTAGTATTAATGATTAAACCAGTTTATAACAATAATGTTATTTCTCAACAATCATTTGTGTTTAATATAGAAATTTAAAGGTGAAATATGAAAAATAAAAATAGTATAGTAATTTTTAGTCATTAGAATTGGTGCAAAACTAAGGTAATTCAAAATTATATATTCCTGCTATTAAATTAAATCTTAATGCAAATCTTCGTATTTTATTGCGATATTTTAAACTTAAAATTTTAAAACGTTTTAGTTTAGCAAATACGTGTTCAATTTTAATTCTAATTTTACTTAAAGTTTTATTGTATTCTTTTTGAATTGGTGTTAATTGATTGTATTTACTTTTTTTAAATGGCAAAAATGTATTTTTATGAATATTTTGTATACCTTGATAACTCTGGATGAATAAAAGTTTTAGATTTTAGAAGCAATTTAAAATCATGAATGCTTCCAAAACAAAAAGCAGTTGAAATAATTTTTCCATTGGAAATATCAATAATTATTTGGGATTTGAGAGAATGATGTTTCTTTTTACCTGAAAAAAGTAATTTTAGTTTTTTTTAATTCTTTCAATTGGAGTTTCAGTAGCATCAATAGCTAACAAATTATTATTAGTACCTTTATTTTTTGTTAAATCTTTTTTTCCAGGTAAATTAAAAATTCCGCTTTTTATTAAAATATTTTCAATTCAAAAAATATTACGAATGCAACTAGTATGACTAATATTATATCTTTTTGCAATAACTCTATAACTACTATAGTCTTTTCAATATTCTAAAGTCATTAATAAACGCTCTTCGATTACAATTTTATTTTTTCTACCACCATAATATTTTTGTTTAGACTCAGCAATTTTTAAAATTTCAAGCATTTTATAAAATGTTTGTGGCTTTATGCCGACTAAACTATAAAATTCTTGATCATCTTTATATTTTTTCAACATAATAACTATCACCTTTAATATTAATAATAATCGTTAAATTGTTAAAATTAAAGGTTTTGCACCAAGTCTATTTAAGATTTACTGAAAAAGATTATGAAAAATTAAAAGAAATTTGTGAAGAAAGAAATATGAAAATTAATGGTTTTATAAGAAATTTAATTAAAAAAGCAATAAATAAATAGAAAGAGCGATTATAATGAATAATTTATATAAAAAAATACTTAAAATTACAATTAGAAATTGGTAGTACACCTAAAAATGGTTTTAATAAATTTGGAAATTATAAATATTGATTATTAAGTGATATTTTTAATAAATTTAAATTATTATGTAAAGAATTAAATATTGTGATTACACATGAAGATATATTAACAACTGATAGAAAAATAAATTATTTAGATACCAAAGAAGTAGAAATAACTTATTTTAAAAGATATACAATTATTGATTTAGATAATGATAAAGAAAGTAAATATTTTGATATACTTGCTTGTGCTAAAAATACAGATATAGCAAAAGCAAAAGGTAGTGCAGAAACTTATGCTTATAGATATTTTTTAATGAATTTACTTTTATTAAGTGAAGATTAACTTGACCCAGATAATGATAATGTTAATTTAATTCAAAATAATAAGCAACAAAATAATTATATTAATAATAATGTAAAAATACAAAATTAAAAATGAGAACCAACTGAAAAACAATTAGATTATTTTGAAAAATATATGATTACAAATACAGTTTTATTTGATGAATGTATAAGAGAAGATATGCAAAAATTAAATCCAAGTAATAATAAAGATTTTTTAATATTAATGGGTGAAAATTATTTAAAAGTATTATTTGATAAATTTAAAGAAATTCGTGAAAGATTTAAAAATTTAAAAAATAATAATAAAAATGAGTATAGAAATTATGAATAAATGTAAATATTGTGATAAAAGAATTTGATTAACAAATTATTGATGTATGAATTGTTTAGAAATATTAGTTATGAATTGAAATAAAAATAAGGAGAATAAATAATGGGATATTGAACAAAGTATAAATGTGTTTTTTGTGGAGAAATAATGATTGGTGATGAAGAAAATATTGAACATGCAAGAGAACATCGAAACGGTATTAGATAATGAAAAAAATTATAGATGTTGAATCAACAATTGCTGATGTGCGTAAAGACAGTATTAGCAGAGATTTAGAATTTTTATATTTCTTTAATTGTAAAATTAAAAAGGACACTTATATAAAAATTAAATTGTGTTAGTTCTATAATTAAGAAAAGAAAGGAATTAGCGCAATGTATAAGTATCTGAGTATTGAATCAATAATAGCAATAAAAGAATATAAAAATTATGGATTTTCGATTCGTAAAATAGCAAAAATTGTTGATTATAGTAAATCAACTGTACATAGAGTTTGTAGATTATTAAATAAAAACTTATTGCCATTAGAAATATTGAATCAATTTCAAAAAAATAAACAAAATGCAGGCAGAAAATTAATAATTTTAACTTTAACAGAAATTAATAGTATTAATCATTTGTTAATTACTAAAAAGTATGCTCTTGATATAATTGCTAACTTTTTAAAGGAAAATAAAATAAAAAGTATTTCAACAAAAACTTTATATAACGTGTTTAAAACAAATCGAATGGGTTTTGATGAAAATAACTTATTGAGAAAAGGCAAAAATAAATCTCACAAACAAAAAGAAACTAGGGGCAAAATTAATAATTGTAAGTCTATTCATGAAAGAAATTTAATCATTCCTAATATTAAAAATATACAAGAATTTGGTCATTTAGAAGGTGATACTATCATTGGCAAAGATCATAAAAGTTCTATTATTACTTTGGCTGATATATGATCAAAAACCACAATTCCTTTAGTAACTAAAAATCATAAATCAGAAAATATTACGAAAAGTATAATAAAATTTATTTCAAAGTTACAAAAAGGAACAGTTAAAACCATTACTTTTGATCGTGGTAAAGAATTTAGTAAATGAAGATTAATCGAAAAAATTTGTAATGTCAAAATTTATTTTGCAGATCCTGGTAAACCTTGCCAAAGGGGTTTAAATGAAAATAATAATGGTATTTTAAGAAGATATTTACCAAAATCTACAGATCTATCTTCATATAAACAAAAAGATTTAAATTTTATAGCATTTCAAATTAATTCTACACCCAGAAAATCGCTCTCTTATAAAAGACCAATAGATTTAATACAATTATTTTAAAAAACTGTCCCATTTATATTTACAACTCAGGTAATTATCAAAAATTAATATTTTGAGGCTTTTATGTAATCTGTGTATCTTTGTTTTACAAGGTACTAGTTTAGATTAATTCTGTCTTCAAATTTTATCATAAAATGAGCAATTGCTGTATTTCAATTTTGAATAGGCATTGTTCATTTTTTTGTTATATTTTCAATTGCTAAGTAAAATATTTTGAAAACCGCCATATCGTTAGGAAAAACTTTTTTATTTCTAATAACTTTTCGTAATTGACTATTAACAGATTCAATAGCATTTGTAGTATAAATTACTCTTTTAATTTCTGGTGGATAACTAATAAAAACCATTAAATTATCTCAATTTTTATATCAAGATTTAGTAATTTGAGGATATTGTTTATTTCATTTATTTTCAAACGATTCTAAAGCTTGCATTGCTTGTTCTTCACTACATGCACTATAAATTGGTTTTAAATCTGTAACTAGAGATTTTCGATGTTTGTATGAAACATATTTTAAACTATTTCTAATTTGATGAACTATGCATAATTGATGTTCGGTTTTAGGATAAACCGATTGTATTGCTTCTGACATGCCTGTTAAATTATCACTACAAGCAATAAGAATATCATTTAAGCCTCGATTTTTCATTTCTGTAAAATTAGATAATCAAAATTTAGAACCTTCATTTTCACTAATTCATAAACCTAAAACATCTTTTTTACCTTCTAAATCAACTCCTAGTGCTATATAAACTGATTTGTTAATAATCCGTTTATCTTGTCGTACTTTAACTACTATACAATCAAAATAAACAATCGGATAAATACTTTCTAATGGCCGATTTTGCCATGCTTTGACATCATCAATAACATCATCAGTAATTTGACTAATAACACTTTCACTAATATCTGCACCATGATATAACTCTTGCAACTGCATTCTAATGTCAGATACTGTCATACCTTTTGCATATAGTGAAAGAACTTGTTGATCAAAACCATCAAATCTTCTTTGTCTTTTTGGCACTATTACAGGAGTAAAATTACTATTACGATCTCGTGGTACATCAATTTCAATTTTACCTTCTTGAGTTATTAATTTTTTTGAAGTTATGCCATTACGAGCATTTTCACTATTACTATGTTGATTTTTTTCATATCCTAAATAATTTTGCATTTCATAATTCAACATTTTTTCCACTAATCTTTTTGTTAATTCTTTATATAAACCTCCTTCTTTAAAAACTGTTGTTAAATCTTCAGTATTTTCTAGTAATAAATCTACTGCTTGTGATATTGGATCATTATTATTAATGTTTTGTTTTTTAACCATTTGTAACTCACTCTTTCTGGTCATTTAATTATATTTACTAGAATTAATTAAACATAGTTATTTTTGTAAGTTACACAGATTACTAAACATTACCAATATTTTTTTATGATTTTTTAAATAATATTGAATATGCTTATATGCATCTTGTTCGTGTTTTGTTAATTTTATATTTCCTTTATAATTTGTTATTTTATTTTTATTTTTTGGTTGACTTTCTTGATAATCTCAGTTCATAATATCTTGAACTAATACCATTAACGCGCCAATAATTTTAGGAGTTGCTAATGGATTAGTTAATAACTGCTTTGAACTTAAAAAGAAATTTTCTACAATAACTAATATTTTTTGATTAATAAATTGTTTTTTAATTAACGGACTTCTCCCCACATGTACTTGTGGAGGAAACAATGAAATTGAATGAGTTCAACAATATATTTCAAACAGAAAAAGATTGTTTGAAATATATAGCAAGTTTGAAGGAAAACAAATGTATGAGGTGTTCTTGAACAAATTTGAATACTTCTGATTTAAGAAGAATAAGATGTTTGAAATGTCATAAAACATTTAGTATTCTTCATGACACCATTTTTTACAAGTCACAAACACCTTTGACATCTTGGTTTCATCTCATCTTTAGATGAATAAACACCAAACATGGAATTCCATCAACTGATGTTGCAAAAGAATTGGGAGTAACTTTGAAAACTGCTTGAAGAATGGGTCATAAAATCCGAAGTGCAATTGCAAAACAAGAACCTCAATTCATTGTTGAGGGCATAGTGCAAATGGATGAAATGTATCTTTCACATATGGGTTTTAAAAAACAAGGAAGATCCTTAAAAAATAAAACTTTGATTGTTGGGATTTATGAAAAAAAAACCAATAATTTAATTGTGAAAGTGTTGAAAAATGCAAATCAAAAAAATATTTTGCAATTTGCAAGAAACCACATTTCTTCAAAGTGTGATGTACATACTGATTCTTGAAAAGGATATAGCCATTTTAAATCAGTTTTCACTAAGCATGAAACAGTTAACCATCAAGATGGCTATGTTTCAAAAACTGGTGTAAACATAAACCAGATTGAATCGGCATGAAAGCACATCAGACGAACATTTAAAACACATATCAAAGTTGAAAAACATCATGTTCATTTATATGCAAAAGAATCGGCATATAAATTCAACAATATACCTAGTTTTGAAACTGTAATGTTATGTTTGATTTAAAAATGTGAGGAGAAGTCCGTAGATAGGCTTTTCTCAGCATTTATGTGATAAAATTTAAAAATAGTACATAAAGGGAGAAAAGCCTTAATTAATTTAAAATATTCTTTATATATATTTTTAGTTTCTAAAACTGTTTTAGTTTTGAATGTTTCATTAAAAACAATATTATTATTTTCATTTGAATATATAACAATTCCATTATCACCAATTCCGGCAGGGTCAATCCCAATAATTAAGTCATATTTCATAATTAATCAAATTCACCATTATTGATTTTTTTAATTAATGAATAATATATTGAATCATTACTTGCACTTCTATATCCATCATTTTCAATTTTATTTTCTAAATATTTAATTAATTTTTCTATATTATTTAAATGTTCTTTTGTTATTTCTTGATTACGTTTTTTATTATATTCATTAATAATTTCTTGGTCTTTATAAGAAAATAGTTTTTGTTTATTCATATTTATACCTCCTACTTAACCTAACATTTAAAATACAGTCATAACAAATTGCTTTACTATTTTTATCTCTTAAAAAATATTTTCTTGTTTTAATATCATTAGTATTAAAGAATAAATAATCTAATTTATTTTGTTTACATGTTCAACAAAAAATACTTTTTCATTATGAGTTGAATTTTCCTTATAAGAAGTAAATATATAATTAATTGGTAAATCATTATGATTATATGTATTATTTATTTTAAAACCTTTTCTGTTCTCTTCTCACGTAATGTTATATTTAAAACAAGGATTAGTAATTTTAGTTTTGTTATCTGTTATTTCGCCAATAAATCAACTATTATGCTGTTCATAAAATGTTAGTGGTTCAAGTTTTATATCATTAAGATAATATTCTTTTGGAGTAGTTGGTTTATTAACAGTTATTTTTTGGTCTTTAATATATGGTTCTAATAATTTTATTAATTCATTACCACTTAATTCTCTTTTAATATTTTATAAATTAAAAACTCAATATGTGTAACTGTTATCAACAATAAAAGAATTATTTTTAATCATTCATTTTGGAAGTGATAATTTATATTCAACATAATCAATAAGAATAGATTGTGGTTTATCTTTAACAATTTGTTCTTTTTTAAATTCTATTTGCATAATAATCCTTTCCTAATATGTTCTGTTGCTTCTAGCATAAAGAACATATATTTTGATGTTTAGATTATTAATACTATTACTATTCGTTTTATTCATTCCATGAAAACTGGGCTCAAAAATAAATTGTGAAATTTTAAAAAACATTAAGGCATTCGATTCAATATTTATTTAATTTGTGTTAAACAAATTAATATTTTAATTGAACCGGCACCGCTTAATTTTTTTTACAAGTTTGAAATTTATTTTCTCGCCCAAAAATTTTTTCAAAAAAAATAAAAAATAAAACCAACACTTGCTCACTGGGGAGTGGCAAGGTTGGTTAAATAAAGAATAGAATTAATACAATAGGTCCCTACAACGGGTGTCTATATATACTAGTTTCCAATTCGCTCCCACCCCAAGAATTACCATTACTGGTTAGTATATTTTATTAGGTATCACTCCACTTTTTATTTATCCATGCAAGTCCACATGTTTTGGCCACTATTTTTAACAACTGTGTTGTGGTTCACTGTTTTAATTCCCTAACACGTGTTGATAATAGCGTTAAAGAGGTTTATTAAAAATTTTAAAATTTTACAATTACAAAAAAAAGACAAGATTATTTCTTGTCTTTTTCCTTTGATAATAATTTTTTAAATGTATATTTTTTAAAATACGTCGAATATAAATTTAAGGATAAAAGAGAATTTAATTTGTCTATCATCATTTTGAAATGGTAATGTTGGAAAGAATTTATTTATCTAGTAATTCATCTTCCTACTTTTTTGGGAACCTCCCAATTTTTTTTTTTAATTTTCAAAAAAACTCTTGATGAAATAAAAAAAATCATCAAACTGGCCTAAAATTTTATTTTATTTAATTTTGGGATTTATTTTTTTTACAAACTGAAATATAATGCTTCAGATTTTGCATAAGGTGATATTTTATAATGTTGGTATTTAAATTTTCATAAATTGAGGTAATTTTGAATATTGGTAAATCCAATGCCATGATAATGAGTAATAAATTCTTTTAAACTTGATTGTATTTTACTGATATTACTTAAATTTTTATAATTTAATTCTTTATTTTCTTTTGATTTAAATTTCTTGAGAGTACATTTTGTTTGTTTAGCTACTGTATCATATAGTATTTGCATATCACAAACTATAATTGATTTTTCTTCGATAAGCTTAGATGTTAAATTTTCTTGTACTCATTTTTTTGTTAATCTTTTAGTATTTGTTGTTTGAGCATAAATATTTTTATTTTCATCAATTGCCATTTCAATACAACAGTTTAAATCTTTAGCATTTTCTTCAATTCATTTTTTTCTTGGATCATCTGGATTTTTGAAATTTCCTTTATGAATTTCTTTGATAAAAGTTTCATCAATTTCAATTCTACCTTTTAATTTTGTGAATGGTTTTTGTGTTTTTGCTAATTGTGATGATTTCATAAATTTTTGACGATTAAATCATGCTGATGTTTTTGAAATTTTAGCAAATTGAGAAATAGTATAAGCAGATTGACCTAACAATGACAATCAAATTATTCAATCTCATTGTTCATGAGATAAATGACTTCAATGTAAAAAATGATTTCTTAAAGCATCAAAGCTACTTTTACAATCTTTGCATAAATATTTTTGCTTATTATTCTTAAAACCATTTTTTACACATCAATAAGATTTACAATTTGGACATTGAATTCCTTTTTCTTTAAATTTTTTATCAATTGCATCTAATTTTTCTTTTTTCTCAATTTGTTTAATTCTATTTTTAAAATGTCTAATAATTTTTATAAATTCTTCATCTTTTTTGTTTTTTAAAACATCAATTAATTCATTATTAGTCACAAAAAATCACCCCTGATATAAAAATATTACTTTTAATTTAAAATTAAAAGTAATATCAAGATTTTTTGTGAAAATTAAAAATTTTTTTTTATTACTTTCAAATTCTCCAGCAATAATTTTCATGTTTTTTTACTAAATGCACTATAAATTATTTTCAATAGTTTTTAGTAATTTTTATAAACTGGTTCTAATTTACTAAACATTATATAAATTTTAAAATTAGTTTAAATATGAAAAATTATATAATTTAAGGTTAATGATAATATCATTAACCTTAAATTTCATTAACAACTGTTAAAATCATAGGTAACTTACCAGTTTCTTTTTTAATATAATCTTGTAAGTCATTTTTCATTTTAGTCTTAACTTCACTAAGACTAAAAGCATTATTAGTTTTATATTTTTCAATAACATTAATAATAATGTTTTGCAATTTTTTCAACATTTCTTCATTATTAGTTAAATAAACAACACCACGCATTTGTGCATCAATTAAAGAAACAATTTCTTTAGTTTTACGATTTATTGTCACTCCTGTAATTAAAATACCATCACGTTGTAATTGTTTTCTTTCACTAATAACAATGGAACCAATATCACCAACACCAATACCATCTACATATACATCACCAGTTTTTATTAAGTTATCTGTTTTTTTATTAGTAGCATTTTTATCATTAAAACGAGAAGGACGTGCAACATACTGTTTAACAAAATTATCAATTAATTTACCATTTTCAAAAGTAATAACTTCACCATTATCATGAATTAAAGCATTGTTATGTAATACACCAGCATCAATGGCTGCTGCTTGTGCTGCTACAAAATCTTTATATAAACCTTTAACTGGTAAAAAATATTTTGGTTCAATAATATTAACCATTAACTTAATATCTTCATAAGAAGCATTTAAACTTCAAGCTTGTTTTTCTGATATATTAATAACTTTAACATCAGTACGTGCTAAGTCATCTAATAAGGCTGCATGAGCCAATTCATTTCCTGGAATTGGTGGAGTTGCTAAAATTATTGTATCTTGGGATTCAAGTTTTAAATAATCATCATTACCAATAGCAATTTTATTCATTCTAGTAAATAAACGCTCACCACTACCAGTAACAATAATTACTGTATCTTTAGTACCAATTGTTTGTGCTAAATTAATAATTTGTGATTTATCAATATTGAAAGCGTTTAAATCATTAACTTTTAATAAAATATCATATAAAGTTGCACCATAAACTGCAATTTTACGTTTAGAGTCAGTTTCTTTAATAGCATTAAGAATTTCACTAACACGATATAAATCTTGATCATAACATGCAAGAATAACTCTTCCTGGTGCTTCTTTTAATACTGGTTCAATAATAGTTTGAATTTTATGCTTAGGAGCTGTAAAAGCTTTTCTATTGGCGCATGTTGCTTCACTAATTAATAATAAAACATCATTTTTAGAAACACTAGCTAAATGTTGAATATCAGTAGTAAAATCACTACGATGTTCACCATCAAAAATATAATCACCCGTATAAACAATTGTTTCATTTAATTTAATATTTTCACCATTATTTACAGTTAGAACAAAACCTAAACTACCCGGAATTGAAGTAGTTGTTTTAAATGTTTTAACAACAACATTACCAAATGATACTTTTTGTTCAGGTTCAATAGTTTTAATTATAATTTCATTTTGATTAATAAAACGAAAACGTTCTAATTTCTGCTTAATCATAAAATCAGTTAGTTTACTAGTAAAGATTGGAACTTTATACTCGGGTTTTATTTTATTAAAATCTTTTAAAATATAAGGTAGTGCTCCAAAAGCATCATCAGATGGTTTTGAAATAAATATACCTTGAATACGATGTTTATTTTCTTTTAAATATGTATAATCTGGAATAATAATATCAATTCCTAAAATTTCTCTTTCTGGGAGTCTAATGCCGGCATCAAATACAAATATCTTATCATTTACTTCAACAACATATAAGTTTTTACCACGTTCATCTAATCCACCCAGAGCAAATACTTTTATCTTTGCCATGTTTTCACCAGTTTTCTACTTTCTGTATTTTTATTTTATAAAATTTAATATCTTAGAATAACATAAAAATTAAAACTTGAACTTAAATTCCCAAAATGATGCTATGTTATGTTATTAGTATTTTAACACTAATTTAATAATAAAACTGTAATTAATTTTCATTAAAAATAGTTTCAAATTATTTATCAATAATTTCTAAGCTAAGCTTACTATTATCTTCAACTTTAATTACTCGAATTTTAATTATATCATTGATTTTAACGACATTATTTAAATTATCAATACGTTTATTAAATTTTTTTGAAAATTCTGAAATATGAATTAAACCATCAATCTTATCTTGTAAATTAACAAAAACACCAAAATTAACAATTTTTACAACTTTACTATCAAATTCAGAACCGATTTTAATTTGAAAAGGATTAACAATACTTTCAATAATTTGTCAAGCTTTATCAATGGCTGATTGTTCATTATGATAAATCATCAATCGTCCATCATCTTCAATATCAATTTTAACATTATCACAGTCGGTAATAATTTTATTAATAACTTTCCCACCAACACCAATAATATCACGAATTTTATCAATTGGAATTAACTTTTGAATAATTTTTGGAGCATTAGGTGCCAATGTAGTTCTAGGTTTTTTAATTACTTCATTCATGTTTGCTAATACTTGTAATCTCGCAATTCTGGCTTTTTCTAAAGCTTGTGTAATAATATTAAAATCAATACCAGTAATTTTAATATCCATTTGTAAAGCACAAATACCATTAGCTGTTCCCGTCACTTTAAAATCCATATCACCTAAGTGATCTTCTAATCCTTGAATGTCAGTTAAAATTGTAAAATCTTTTTCTTCTTTAATTACACCCATGGCAATACCAGCAATTGCAGCTCTAATCGGTACACCACCAGCCATTAATGCCATTGATGAAGCACAAATTGCTGCTTGTGAAGTTGAACCATTTGATGCTAATACTTCTGATACTAATCTAATTGTATAAGGAAAATCTTTTTCAAGAGGAATAATTTGTAATAATGCTTTTTCACCAAGGGCGCCATGACCAATCTCACGTCGTGAAGGAACACCCATTCTTCCGGTTTCACCAACAGAAAATGGAGAAAAATTATAATGATGAATAAAACGTTTATACTCTTCTTTACCTAATCCATCAATAATTTGATGTTCCGCAAGTGCACCCAAAGTTAAAACTGATAAAACTTGTGTTTCACCACGAGTAAACATTGCACTACCATGAACAATAGGTAAAACATCAATCATACTTGTTAATTTTCTAATATCATCTGCTTTTCGTCCATCAACTCGTACATTATTTTTTAAAATCATAGTACGCATTGCTTTTTGTAATAATTGATAAATACTTTTGCGTAAATTATGAATAGTTGTTTCTTCACCAGCATTTAAAACTTCTTGATTAAATTTATTTTTAAAACTTTGAAATGTTTCTTCAACTAAATTTTTAATCAAGTTACTTCGACTTTTTTTATCAACAGTAGTACTAATTTTACTAATTTGTGATTGACAATTTGTTTCTACAAATTGTTCAATATTAACAGGAATTAATGCTAACTGTGGTTTAAATTTATTTGGTTTTAATTTTTCAATGATACTTTCTTGAAAAATTATTAATTTAATAATATGTTCATGTGCAAATTTTAATGCTTTAATCATATCTTTTTCTAAAATATCATGACATCCAGCTTCAACCATATTGATGGCATCTTTTGTTCCACCAACAATCAATTCCATTTTTGAATTTAATAATTGCTCTTGTGTTGGATTAAGGACAAGTTCATCATTTATTTTACCAACAACAACAGTAGCACTAGGACCCTGAAATGGCAAACTACTTAATCCTAAAGCAAGTGAAGTACCAAAAGCTGAATTTACTCTAACATCACAAGCATCATCTAACGCAAAAACATTATTTACAACTTGCACTTCATTAACAAAACCTTTTGGAAATAATGGACGGATTGAACGATCAATTAATCTAGCACATAGTGTTGCATATTCACTAGGTCGACCTTCACGCTTTAAAAAACCACCTGGAATCTTACCAACTGAATATAACTTTTCTTGAAAAACTATTTGTAATGGAAAAAAATCTTGATTATTAATAACTTCATTATATGATACAGTTGTTAATACAACTGTATTTCCATAAGTAATTTTTACTGATTTTTCTGCTAAATTAGCCATTGTACCTAATTCAACAATTAATTCATATTTTCCTTCTTTAAAAAGGAATTTTTCTTTTAACATTATTTACTCCTTAGCTTCCGTTTTTTGTCGCAACTATAAGCATTATAGCATAATAAAATGTTAAAATAAGTTATAGAACAATTTTATTTTAGGAGGTCATAACTTATGTTTAAACATAAAATACAAAATGAAATTTCAATTTCAAATAAAGACTTTGATAAAATTAAAAATAAAGCTTTAATTATTGATGTTCGTGATGTTGCTGAATATCAAATTTTAAAAAAAATAACAAATGATAATGGTGAACTTAATATTGTTAATATTCCTTACTATGATTTGATTAAAAATCCTAGTAAATATATTGAAAACAAAAATCAAGTGATTATAACTATTTGTAATGCAGGAAATCGTTCAACTGCTGCTGCACTAACACTCAGAGAATTGGGCTATACTAACACTTATGTTTTAATTAATGGTATTTATGGATATTACAAAAAATAACTTATTTCTCATTATTTAATTTAATAAGATCATTAATAGCAATACTTAAATTATTACAATAAGTTCCTAAGACTAAACCAATACTATCGTCTTGGTCTAAAATACCACGATTTTTAATTTTTTTAAGATTATTAAAATTAATTTTTGAATGATCAATAATCTCTACCTTAATTTTATTTGCTGTTGCTGTTGTCTCTTTAATATTATCAATTCCCCCTAAATCAACAATAAAATTTTGTAATTTAAATGGGAATTTTTGTGGTTTATTAATAGGTTTTGAACTACTTTCTTGTTGATTGCGTAATTTTTTAGCTGTACTAACATTTCATATTCAAATCCCAATACTAGCCACAGCAAATAACAATGCAATAACTAATAATACTATTTGTCAAATTGGCATGATTACCTTCCTTAATTAATATATTTTTAAATATTTTCTTAATCTTCTTGAATAAAAGCTTTCTTTACTTTAGCAAGTAAAGAATAATGATTAAGTCGATATTCTAAAACTTGTAACGTTAATTCTGATAATTTAATTGTTACCTTATCATTTAGTTTATCATTAAAATCAAAAGTATCAACAATTAATTTTCCAAAATCGCTCAATTTACTATCTTTTTGAATATTTTTCAAAGTAATTTCATGATTTTCATCCAAAATTAGTGGTGAATTTAAACTGCGATAACTATTATTAGCTACTGGAGCAATTTCATGAAATTGCATTAAGTTATGATTTGAAATTAAAACAGCACCACCAAGTGATTTCATTAAACCCGTCGAACCAGTTCTTGTTGCAATAACTAAACCAGAACCACGAAAGTTTTCAAATAATTGATTATTAATTAACACTTGACATGAAAGAGTTGTTGTTAAATTAACAAATTTAACTTCATTAATAGCATATAAAATCTTATTATTAATATTTACTTCTAATAATGAAAATTTATTTACTATTAAATTATTATCATTTTTATCAATTCACATTAATACTTTGTCAACTTCTGTGTTTAAAAAATTTTCATAAAAACCAAGATTACCACATTTAAAACTAACAAACTTAACAGTATTGAGCATATTATTATAATCATGAATAGCTTTTAAAAATGTTCCATCACCGCCAATAATAAAAACAATATCTGGAAAAGAAGTATCTTCAAGTGCTTTAAGGGCCAATAACTTGGCCCTTAATTCCTTAGCTAATGATTGAGAATTCTCATATTTATTAGCAATAATTGTAAATTTATAATTTTTCATCATGTATTCCAATCATATTTCAATTAAAATATTTCACAAGAATCTTCAAATTCGTTTTCAATAGAACCACGTAAAAATAATTCAATCTCATCTTCATTATAACCAATTTGAATACGTTGTTTATTTTCTTGAACAATAATTGGACGTTTTAAAACAGTTGGTGAAGTTTTAATTAAATCAAAAACTTGTAACATTGTTAACTTTTCAATATTAATAGCATGTGTTTTAATAAACTTTGCTCTTGTTGAAATAATATCACCAACACCATTTGATACAAATCTTAATAATAATTTAATTTCAGTATCGGTCAATGGATTATGGATAATATTACGTTTAATATATGGAATTTTATGTTTATCAAAAAATTGAATAACTTTTTTTGAAGACAAACAACTTGGCGAAACATATATTTTAATCATGACAATACCCCTCTTTGCTTTTAGACTACATTTGATTTAAATACTCTTTTTTAAAATTAATATTTTTTTATCTTTAAAAGATAAAAGTTAATAAACTCTACATTACTATAATAATATATATTTCCACACTATCTTTGACCAAACTTAGAAAATAAGTACATGAAAGACCTTTTCCGCTATATCCTTCACCCACATATTATATCATATTATTTTTTGAAAAATAGATACTTTTATTCCTTAAATTTTATAAAACCTGAGTTGTAAATATAAATGGGACAGTTTTTTAAAATAATTGTATTAAATCTATTGGTCTTTTATAAGAGAGCGATTTTCTGGGTGTAGAATTAATTTGAAATGCTATAAAATTTAAATCTTTTTGTTTATATGAAGATAGATCTGTAGATTTTGGTAAATATCTTCTTAAAATACCATTATTATTTTCATTTAAACCCCTTTGGCAAGGTTTACCAGGATCTGCAAAATAAATTTTGACATTACAAATTTTTTCGATTAATCTTCATTTACTAAATTCTTTACCACGATCAAAAGTAATGGTTTTAACTGTTCCTTTTTGTAACTTTGAAATAAATTTTATTATACTTTTCGTAATATTTTCTGATTTATGATTTTTAGTTACTAAAGGAATTGTGGTTTTTGATCATATATCAGCCAAAGTAATAATAGAACTTTTATGATCTTTGCCAATGATAGTATCACCTTCTAAATGACCAAATTCTTGTATATTTTTAATATTAGGAATGATTAAATTTCTTTCATGAATAGACTTACAATTATTAATTTTGCCCCTAGTTTCTTTTTGTTTGTGAGATTTATTTTTGCCTTTTCTCAATAAGTTATTTTCATCAAAACCCATTCGATTTGTTTTAAACATGTTATATAAAGTTTTTGTTGAAATACTTTTTATTTTATTTTCCTTTAAACAGTTAGCAATTATATCAAGAGCATACTTTTTAGTAATTAACAAATGATTAATACTATTAATTTCTGTTAAAGTTAAAATTATTAATTTTCTGCCTGCATTTTGTTTATTTTTTTGAAATTGATTCAATATTTCTAATGGCAATAAGTTTTTATTTAATAATCTACAAACTCTATGTACAGTTGATTTACTATAATCAACAATTTTTGCTATTTTACGAATCGAAAATCCATAATTTTTATATTCTTTTATTGCTATTATTGATTCAATACTCAGATACTTATACATTGCGCTAATTCCTTTCTTTTCTTAATTATAGAACTAACACAATTTAATTTTTATATAAGTGTCCTTTTTAATTTTACAATTAAAGTTTTTATTATATCAAAATCAAACAAATTTTAATATAATTAATTGAATTATTTAACTTTATCATTGATAATTAATTATATTAAAAAATTAATTTGGAGGCAGCAAAATATATGGCTCGTATTATATCTGGAATAACTAGCACTGGAAAATTAACTCTTGGTAACTACTTGGGAGCAATTAATAATTTTTTAAAATTGCAAGAAGAACATGAACTCTTAATATTTGTTGCAAATTTACATGGATTAACACTACCAATAAAAGCACAAGAATTAAGAGATAATATTAAAGATATTGCCGCTTGATATTTTGCTGCTGGTATTATACCAAATAAATCTCATATTTTTATTCAATCTGATGTTTTAGCCCATAGTCAATTAGGATATATATTATTATGTAATAGTTATGTCGGTGAATTAGAACGAATGACACAATTTAAAGATAAAAGTCAAAAAATGACAAATCAACAAAATAAAACGATTAGTATTCCAACAGGTATTCTTACATATCCAGCATTAATGGCTGCTGATATTTTACTATATGACGCTGATTTTGTGCCAGTTGGTGTTGATCAAACTCAACATTTAGAATTGACAAAAACTTTAGCAACAAGAATGAATAACAATTATAAAACTGATTTATTCAAAATTCCTAAAATAATTATTGATAAACAAGCACAAAAAATTATGAGTTTACAAGAACCTGAAAAAAAAATGTCAAAATCTGATACTAATCTAAAAAATAGTATTTTTTTAAGCGATAGCAAACAAGAAGTTACCAATAAAATTAAAAAAGCAGTTACTGATTCAGAAAATATTATTAAATTTGATCCAGAAAATAAGCCTGGAGTTAGTAATTTATTAACTATTTATGCTAGCATTACTAAAAAAGATATCAAAACTTGTGAACAATATTTCAGCAATCACAATTATGGTTTTTTAAAAGAAGAAGTAATTAAAGTAATAAATGATTTATTAGAACCCATGCAAAAAAAACACCAAGAATTTATTAATGAAAAATCATCACAATTAGCAAAATATTTAGAAGAAGGTGCAAATTTTGCTAATAATATTGCTACTAAAAAATTAAACTTTGTTCAAGACACAATGGGTATTAATTTTATCGAGAAAGAAAGATAGGAGGAAGAGACAATGTCTTTATACAATAAAAAACAAAAACATTTAATCCTAGTTGATTTAGATGGTACTCTATTAAAAAGTGGTGGACGAGAAATTCATATTAATACTAAAAAAGCACTAATTGATGCTCAAAAACAAGGTCATATTGTTTGTATTGTCACTGGTCGACCTTATCGTGGATCAATTAAATTTTATCGTGAATTAGGTCTTAATACATTACTATGCAATTTTAATGGTGGCCATATTCATGATCCAAAAATCAAAAAATTCAAACGATTAGTTTTTCCAATTTCTGAAACAATTGTTAAACATATTTTAAATGAAGACTATATTTTTCAACAAATTGAAAACGCGGTTATTGAATATTACAACAAAGCAGTATGTTGAAAAAAAGATGATTTCTTTGAAACTTATTTTCATTTAGATACTATTGAAAATGATACTTTTACAATTAGTAAATTAATTCGTGATTGAAAAGGGAGCGCTAATGCCATTTTAATTGAATTTAAAGAAAATACTAATCTTGATCAAGTATATCGTGACTTGGAAAAATATTCAAACTCAATTAAGGTAAATACTTGAAATCGTTATGATAATAATAAACTAATCTTTGAAATTTCAAGTAAATTTATTGATAAAGGAATGACAGCTCGCATTTTGGCTCAATATTATAATGTTGATATTAGAGATGTTATTGCTTATGGTGATGAAATTAATGATAAAGAAATGTTGATGGAAGTTGGCTATGGTGTAGCAATGAAAAATGGTAATATTGTTATTAAAAGTATTGCCAATGATATTACTACTAAAACCAATGATGAGGGTGGCGTTGGTGATCATTTATCAAAATTATTAAATCTTTATGAAGAAAGTGAAATTTATATTTAATGGAAATGAAAATATATTAACTATTATTTCTATATTTGTAATATGATATAGTTTTTAAACATTAATATAAGTTTTTAACCTATTTACTTTATTTTTAAAGTAAATAGGTTTTTATTTAAAAAAGTTTTTTATAAATTTAAGATACTAAAATAAAAAACCTATTGTTTCGAAAAATAAAACAATAGGACATTAATTATATTAAACTTCTACTAAATATAAATATTTTAATACTATTAATACAAAAAACTATAAAACTTCTAAAGGTAAGAAGTCAAAAATTTCTTTTAATTTTCACAAAAAATCTTGATATTACTTTTAATTGAAAATTAAAAGTAATATTTTTATATCAGGGGTGATTTTTTGTGACTAATAATGAATTAATTGATGTTTTAAAAAAAAAGATGAAGAATTTATAAAAATTATTAGACATTTTAAAAATAGAATTAAACAAATTGAGAAAAAAGAAAAATTAGATGCAATTGATAAAAAAATTAAAGAAAAAGGAATTCAATGTCCAAATTGTAAATCTTATTGATGTGTAAAAAATGGTTTTAATAATAATAAGCAAAAATATTTATGCAAAGATTGTAAAAGTAGCTTTGATGCTTTAAGAAATCATTTTTTACATTGAAGTCATTTATCTCATGAACAATGAGATTGAATAATTTGATTGTCATTGTTAGGTCAATCTTTTAATTTTCACAAAAAATCTTGATATTACTTTTAATTTAAAATTAAAAGTAATATTTTTATATCAGGGGTGATTTTTTGTGACTAATAATGAATTAATTGATGTTTTAAAAAACAAAAAAGATGAAGAATTTATAAAAATTATTAGACATTTTAAAAATAGAATTAAACAAATTGAGAAAAAAGAAAAATTAGATGCAATTGATAAAAAATTTAAAGAAAAAGGAATTCAATGTCCAAATTGTAAATCTTATTGATGTGTAAAAAATGGTTTTAAGAATAATAAGCAAAAATATTTATGCAAAGATTGTAAAAGTAGCTTTGATGCTTTAAGAAATCATTTTTTACATTGAAGTCATTTATCTCATGAACAATGAGATTGAATAATTTGATTGTCATTGTTAGGTCAATCTGCTTATACTATTTCTCAATTTGCTAAAATTTCAAAAACATCAGCATGATTTAATCGTCAAAAATTTATGAAATCATCACAATTAGCAAAAACACAAAAACCATTCACAAAATTAAAAGGTAGAATTGAAATTGATGAAACTTTTATCAAAGAAATTCATAAAGGAAATTTCAAAAATCCAGATGATCCAAGAAAAAAATGAATTGAAGAAAATGCTAAAGATTTAAACTGTTGTATTGAAATGGCAATTGATGAAAATAAAAATATTTATGCTCAAACAACAAATACTAAAAGATTAACAAAAAAATGAGTACAAGAAAATTTAACATCTAAGCTTATCGAAGAAAAATCAATTATAGTTTGTGATATGCAAATACTATATGATACAGTAGCTAAACAAACAAAATGTACTCTCAAGAAATTTAAATCAAAAGAAAATAAAGAATTAAATTATAAAAATTTAAGTAATATCAGTAAAATACAATCAAGTTTAAAAGAATTTATTACTCATTATCATGGCATTGGATTTACCAATATTCAAAATTACCTCAATTTATGAAAATTTAAATACCAACATTATAAAATATCACCTTATGCAAAATCTGAAGCATTATATTTCAGTTTGTAAAAAAAATAAATCCCAAAATTAAATAAAATCAAATTTTAGGCCAGGTTGATGATTTTTTTTATTTCATCAAGAGTTTTTTTGAAAATTAAAAGGTCAATCTGCTTATACTATTTCTCAATTTGCTAAAATTTCAAAAACATCAGCACGATTTAATCGTCAAAAATTTATGAAATCATCACAATTAGCAAAAACACAAAAACCATTCACAAAATTAAAAGGTAGAATTGAAATTGATGAAACTTTTATCAAAGAAATTCATAAAGGAAATTTCAAAAATCCAGATGATCCAAGAAAAAAATGAATTGAAGAAAATGCTAAAGATTTAAACTGTTGTATTGAAATGGCAATTGATGAAAATAAAAATATTTATGCTCAAACAACAAATACTAAAAGATTAACAAAAAATGAGTACAAGAAAATTTAACATCTAAGCTTATCGAAGAAAAATCAATTATAGTTTGTGATATGCAAATACTATATGATACAGTAGCTAAACAAACAAAATGTACTCTCAAGAAATTTAAATCAAAAGAAAATAAAGAATTAAATTATAAAAATTTAAGTAATATCAGTAAAATACAATCAAGTTTAAAAGAATTTATTACTCATTATCATGGCATTGGATTTACCAATATTCAAAATTACCTCAATTTATGAAAATTTAAATACCAACATTATAAAATATCACCTTATGCAAAATCTGAAGCATTATATTTCAGTTTGTAAAAAAAATAAATCCCAAAATTAAATAAAATCAAATTTTAGGCCAGGTTGATGATTTTTTTTATTTCATCAAGAGTTTTTTTGAAAATTAAAAAAAATTTCTTGGTGATTGGCACAAAACTTTAATTCCGAATCATTTTTTTGTTCTTCAATTTTAATTTTTAATTCCTGAGTTGTAAATATAAATGGGACAGTTTTTTAAAATAATTGTATTAAATCTATTGGTCTTTTATAAGAGAGCGATTTTCTGGGTGTAGAATTAATTTGAAATGCTATAAAATTTAAATCTTTTTGTTTATATGAAGATAGATCTGTAGATTTTGGTAAATATCTTCTTAAAATACCATTATTATTTTCATTTAAACCCCTTTGGCAAGGTTTACCAGGATCTGCAAAATAAATTTTGACATTACAAATTTTTTCGATTAATCTTCATTTACTAAATTCTTTACCACGATCAAAAGTAATGGTTTTAACTGTTCCTTTTTGTAAATTTGAAATAAATTTTATTATACTTTTCGTAATATTTTCTGATTTATGATTTTTAGTTACTAAAGGAATTGTGGTTTTTGATCATATATCAGCCAAAGTAATAATAGAACTTTTATGATCTTTGCCAATGATAGTATCACCTGCTAAATGACCAAATTCTTGTATATTTTTAATATTAGGAATGATTAAATTTCTTGCATGAATAGACTTACAATTATTAATTTTGCCCCTAGTTTCTTTTTGTTTGTGAGTTTTATTTTTGCCTTTTCTCAATAAGTTATTTTCATCAAAACCCATTCGATTTGTTTTAAACATGTTATATAAAGTTTTTGTTGAAATACTTTTTATTTTATTTTCCTTTAAAAAGTTAGCAATTATATCAAGAGCATACTTTTTAGTAATTCACAAATGATTAATACTATTAATTTCTGTTAAAGTTAAAATTATTAATTTTCTGCCTGCATTTTGTTTATTTTTTTGAAATTGATTCAATATTTCTGATGGCAATAAGTTTTTATTTAATAATCTACAAACTCTATGTACAGTTGATTTACTATAATCAACAATTTTTGCTATTTTACGAATCGAAAATCCATAATTTTTATATTCTTTTATTGCTATTATTGATTCAATACTCAGATACTTATACATTGCGCTAATTCCTTTCTTTTCTTAATTATAGAACTAACACAATTTAATTTTTATATAAGTGTCCTTTTTAATTTTACAATTAAAGATTCATTTAATTGCTTTTTTATTTTAAGTAATTGAGCAGGTGCTGGTGGTTGTTTATCTCATTCATCAAATAATATTTTACCTATTTTAAAAAGTTTTTCATACTGAAATTTTAAACAACTATTTTGCTGTGATTCATGATCATGGATATTTTTGCCAAACATAAAATCACCTACTTTCCTCAATTCTTTTACTTAAATTTATTATACCAAATAATAAAAAAGGAGAATTATTTCTCCTTTTTAACTAGTAAAATGTTATAAAACCGTTGGTAAATAATGTAAGAAAAAACTATTTTCTAATTCTCATCCTCAATCACGCTGATTCTGAGGTGTTAAAATTCATCTAGCAAAACTTTCGACAAAAAATTCATCATCAAGATTTATATTATATTTACCATAAAATCAGGCACTACGACCATAATTACTATTAACTGTTATTAAACCAAATAATAATTTTTGCTTAATATTAGTTAATTTTGCTTGTTGACCTAAATAATCAATTAAATATCAAGTACGATCATAAATTTGTTTGTTATCATTGTTAACAGTTAGTTTATGAGAAATTGATGTCATATTAGTATTAACATCACTATAACTGCTATCTGGTCACTTTCAATTAGCATTAAATGAATTTCTTTCATCAGCACTTAAACCAATAAAATTACTTAAAGCATGACCATATTCGTGAGTTGTAACACTAATTATTTGATCTGAAGATCAAAATCCCTCTTGAAATTGTTGATCAATTAAATTAATATTTGAAAATTCAGGACCATAACCCATACGTTGATTATCAGCTTCTGAATTAAAAGCAGTTCATGCTACTGTGCTATCACTTACAGCAACTGGTGCTACTTTTTGAATTAGTTTAATAACAGTTTTTTTATGAAAAACTTTAGCAAAAATATTATAAAAACGTAATTGTTGTTGCTCTGCTAATTGTAATTGTTCATTATTTAAACCAGCTTTTTTATACATTTCAACTCAATTAACATCAATGGTTTTACCACCAATTTTAGTATGAGTTAAATCATATTGTAAACTATCATAATTACTTCAAATTACATCACTTTTATTATTATCATACAAGTTATTAAATTCATCAATACTTTCTTTACTTGCCATTTGATGGATTTTATATTCATATTTTTTTACCATCTTTGCATCTTCTGGTTAAAGTTTTCATTTTAATAAACTAGCATTAGCATCATGCTTATTTAAATAGACATAATGATCACTGTCTGGAGAAAACGTTAACATTAAACCATTAACTGTTACAAGATTTAATGCTGCAATCATAGTTACTAATTTAATACCTTTTTTCATAATTAACCTCCCCTTCATATCATAATTATAATTATGATTTTACATTGTAGCATTTAAATAAAAATCCTGCACTAACTATTCTCATTTATTTTTAATTTTTTTATTAGTAAAAATTTCAACTTCAAAAACAGCAAATTCTTTGCGAACCTTTATAACTTTAAATGAAAAATTTCGAAATTTTAAAAGTGGACTATTTTTCCTTACTTTCTTTACTTTTGTTTTGAACATATATCATTCTTGGACAGTTTGTTTATTATAATTTGGAGGTTTTCTTTTTAAATAACGTTTAAATAATACTTCAAGTTTTGAAGAACCATCAACACGAAACTTATGTGTTCCTATTTCTTGTATCAATCCAATTTCATCAGTTTCATCATAAATTTCACCAACTAATTCTTCAAGAATATCTTCAAGTGTAATAATACCATTAAAATCTTTTTTATCTTTATTATTGCAGACAATAGCCATATGCATTCTTTCGGTTTGTAAAATTTCCAATGCTTCATTTAACTTAGTACGCTTAGAAATAAAAATTGCTGGTAACATTAATTGTAATAAATCTGGATTTTCATTTTCTAACATATTAATAATAAATTCTTTAATATTTAAAATACCAATTACATTTTGATTAACATGATCTAAAACAGGAATTCTACTATATTTTTCTTCTAAATATAGATGTTTAATAACTTTAGGTGGCGTATCATCATAAATATATTTAATTTTACTTTTGGGATGCATAGCTTGAAAAACTGATTTTTCATCAAATTTAATTGCAGATTCAATTAAATCACGTTCTGCTTTTTCAAGAACTCCTTCTCTTTCAATTATTGAAATCAATTCAATAAGTTCTTGTTCAGAACTTGTTGGTTTTTTACTTTTAAATTGAAATAAAGTAACAATAAAAGTTATTGGATAAAAAATAATATTAAGAATATACAAAATATATGCATAATTTAAAGCTATTGTCTCGGGATGTAATTTTGCAACACTTTTAGGTATAATTTCACCAATAATTAAAACAACAATTGCTGAAACTAAAGTTGATATTAAAGGACCATAAGTAGGATAAACACGAAAAGAATCAATAAATAATATGGTACTTAAAGTACCAATTCCAACATTAATTACTGTGTTACCAAGTAAAATTGTTGTTAAAGTTACATTATAATTTTTAACTAACTTAAATACAATATTAGCACGACGACTTTTCTTACTACGTAATTTACCAATAGATTTAATTCTTATAACATTTAAAGAAGTTAATGATGTTTCAGCAGATGAATAAAAACCACTTAAAAATAATAAAACCAGCAATATTATTAAATAAATATACCAATTACTGTCCATATAGAAAAAAAACTACTCCTTTTGATTTTTATATTGTTATTAAGATTATAACATAGTATACTTAGTACGTTATATTTAATTATTAATTTATTATTCATATAACTTTATGATATTATATTGAAGGTGATGAAAATAAATGCGTAAAAAATTTGGACTAATAGCAGCCTTAATAATAGGCACAACAACTAGTTTACAAGTTAGTGCTTGTACAGATGATTCAAAATATCAAGAATTTATTAGTGATGTTAATAGTGGGCATGCTTTTTTTGGCATACTTGGTACTGCTGATAATCCACTTTCTAAGCAAATTATTGACGGTTTACACACAATGCAAATCAAAAATAATAATGTACCAAGTAAATGAGATAACTGATTAACAGAAAAGAAAACTGAAATAAACAGTGTTACTACTAATGGGACTATTAATATTAAAATTTATGAAAAATCTCCTTATGCCAACCCTAGTAGTGATATTGTTAACCAATTTTGAAATGATAAAAAAATTAGTTGACAACAACAAATGTATCATTGACTACTTGACCATAAAATTTCTGATAATAGTTCAGCACCTGTTGCTGATTCAGGTGTCAAGGAAATTCAAAATCCTGTTGATAAAGAAAGAGCATTTAAAGCTTTACCAATTGTTTTTATTGTTAATAAAGGTAAACTAATAACTGTTGGCCAAGAATGAGGAACTATTGATAATCCAAATCAGTTTTTTGATCAACTAACAGCTTTAATCACAGGTAATCTATTAAAAACTGCTGCTAAAAAAACTATATAATTTTTAAAAGAAGATATATAATTATCTTCTTTTACTTTTTTATTTCTTAATATTGATTATTCCATTTTTTATAAATTGATATAACTAAGATACGTGTTTATTTTTTATTGTATTTTATTTATAAGGTGCTAAAATTTTAGTAGATAAGCAGATTTAGTAAAAATAACAATAATTCTAAACATTTCTAACTCATTACTTTAAAAAAAGTAATGAGTTTTATAGTTAAAAAGAGGTATCTAAAATGAATGATTTACTTATTAATAATACCAGTGAATTGGTAACTTTTAATACTAACAGTACAGATCCTACTAATATAAAAAATATTACTTGAAAAAATTCTATTCAAGAACACAAAAATAAAGTTGAACAAACATATCAAATTTTTTTAAAATCACAAGAATGAGGAAAAAAGTTAAGACAACAAATAACAACACCATTAACAATAACTAAAATTAAAAACAGACATAAAAAAAGAAGCACAAATATATTAGTCTCAACACTAACAACAGAACAAATACAAAGATTATCACCAAAACAAATAAAATGATTAACAAATTGACAAATTAAAGAACTTACAGCAGAACAAATACAAAGTTTTACAGTGGAATGGCAACCTTTTTTAGGACTATTTTTTGGTAGACATTTGTTTTTGATAATTAACTGGAGTTAGGTAGTTTAAAGTGCTATGAATTCGTATGTGGTTATATCAATTGATATAATCAAATAATTCTAATTTTAATCGGATTAATGATGTAAAATTTTTATCATTAATAAATTCTGTTTTGAAAGTTTTAAAAGTTGCTTCAGCAACAGCATTGTCATAAGGACATCCTTTTTTGCTTAAAGATCGATTTATGTTGAATGCTAGTAAAAGTTTATCAATAATTTTATTATTAAATTCATTACCTCGATCGCTATGAAATATTTGAATATCTTTTAAACAGCGATTTGATTGCATAAATGCTTCATATACTAATGATGCATCTTTTTTAGTGCCTACACTATGTCCAATAATTTCGCGGTTAAATAGGTCTATTAATAAACAAATATAGTTTCACTTACCATTTACTTGAACATAAGTTAAATCACTAACAATAACTTCATTTTTAATCCTATTCTTAAAGTTTCTATTAACAAGATTAGTTATTTGACTATCATTGACTTTATTATGATAATTTTTGTGTCTTAATTTAGTGTATTTTGATATTAAATTATGTTTATTCATAATTTCTTTAATTTTTCGTCTTGATAAATAAATTTCTTGGTTTTCTAATATGACTTTTAATCTTCTTGTGCCATAAATTTCTTTATTTTCTTTAAAAGCACTAATAACAGCTTCATCATACATATTATTTTGTTTTTTTTCTTTTTTCTTGAAATTAAAATAATATGTTGATTTAGAGAGCTTTAAAAAACGACACATTGTACGAATTTTATATTTACATTTATTATTGATAATAATCTCTATTTTCTGCCTATTATTAGTGCTGCTTGCTTTAAAATATCATGTTCCATTCGTAACTGTTTTAATTCTTTTCTTAATTTAATTAATTCATTTTCTTCAACAGAACGATTATCTTTAGATTTAAAACTACCTGAATTAGTAAATTCTTTTAATTTTCAAAAAAACTCTTGATGAAATAAAAAAAATCATCAACCTGGCCTAAAATTTGATTTTATTTAATTTTGGGATTTATTTTTTTTACAAACTGAAATATAATGCTTCAGATTTTGCATAAGGTGATATTTTATAATGTTGGTATTTAAATTTTCATAAATTGAGGTAATTTTGAATATTGGTAAATCCAATGCCATGATAATGAGTAATAAATTCTTTTAAACTTGATTGTATTTTACTGATATTACTTAAATTTTTATAATTTAATTCTTTATTTTCTTTTGATTTAAATTTCTTGAGAGTACATTTTGTTTGTTTAGCTACTGTATCATATAGTATTTGCATATCACAAACTATAATTGATTTTTCTTCGATAAGCTTAGATGTTAAATTTTCTTGTACTCATTTTTTTGTTAATCTTTTAGTATTTGTTGTTTGAGCATAAATATTTTTATTTTCATCAATTGCCATTTCAATACAACAGTTTAAATCTTTAGCATTTTCTTCAATTCATTTTTTTCTTGGATCATCTGGATTTTTGAAATTTCCTTTATGAATTTCTTTGATAAAAGTTTCATCAATTTCAATTCTACCTTTTAATTTTGTGAATGGTTTTTGTGTTTTTGCTAATTGTGATGATTTCATAAATTTTTGACGATTAAATCATGCTGATGTTTTTGAAATTTTAGAAAATTGAGAAATAGTATAAGCAGATTGACCTAACAATGACAATCAAATTATTCAATCTCATTGTTCATGAGATAAATGACTTCAATGTAAAAAATGATTTCTTAAAGCATCAAAGCTACTTTTACAATCTTTGCATAAATATTTTTGCTTATTATTCTTAAAACCATTTTTTACACATCAATAAGATTTACAATTTGGACATTGAATTCCTTTTTCTTTAAATTTTTTATCAATTGCATCTAATTTTTCTTTTTTCTCAATTTGTTTAATTCTATTTTTAAAATGTCTAATAATTTTTATAAATTCTTCATCTTTTTTGTTTTTTAAAACATCAATTAATTCATTATTAGTCACAAAAAATCACCCCCGATATAAAAATATTACTTTTAATTTAAAATTAAAAGTAATATCAAGATTTTTTGTGAAAATTAAAAGTAAATTGCTTAATTCAATTATAAGTAGCTGCTCTTGTAACATTGTACTCTTTAGCAAGACAAGACACTGACTTACCACTTTGATATAAAGCTACTATTTGTTTCTTAAATTCGTCGGTATATGAGTTAATATTGGCCATAATTATAGTTCCTTTCTTTTAACTAATTTGTTCACTTGTCTACGTAATTAGTGTCCAATAAAGTGTAATCTATCCAATTATTTAAAATAGTTTCTAAACAAAATTCAATCTTTAAAAAAGAAAAACTGTAAAAAAGAATTAAACCATCCTTTTTATTTTTCATTTTAACTATCTAATTTTGTTCTTGTAAAAATGTTAATAATTGCTGAATTGCTGAATTACGATGAGAAATTTTATTTTTATCTGCCAATGACAATTCACCTAAAGTAGCATGTACTACCGGAACATAAAATATTTGATCGTAACCAAAACCATCATTACCTTTTATCTCAGTAGTGATTTCACCTTCAAGTTTACCAATAAATGCTTTAGTAATCTTATGATCAAAATCAACATAAGCAATAGCAGAAATAAATACTGCTGCACGATTAGTTTCACCTTCCATTTGTTCTAAAATGTCTAACATTGCATCATGATAGGACATTTCACCCTTTCATCGTGCTGAGTTAATACCAGGAAAATTATTTAAAGCTACTATTTCTAACCCTGAATCATCAGCAATTACAGGACCATTCACTAATTTTGCAAGTGTTGTTGCTTTTAAAATTGCATTTTCAATAAATGATGTACCTGTTTCATTAATTTCAAGAGGAGAATTAAGATCTAACATTGATTTGACATTATATCCCTTTGTCTGTAAGATACTCTTTAATTCATTAATTTTACCGATATTATTAGATGCAAACCATAAGGTTTTAGCAGTCATTAATAATCAATCCCTTCACGAGCAATTTGACCTTTTTCAAAATAATGTTTAATTGATTTAACTTCACTAATTAAATTAGCACATTGCTCTAAGGCAAAAGATGCATATCTACCAGATAATGCAATTTCAATATGTGATTTTTTATTTTTTAAAATTTCAATTAAGTCTTGTTCTTTAATCAAATTATTTTGAATACACCCTAAAATTTCATCAACAACAATAAGATCGGTATTATCACTTTGACTTAACAGTTTTAATCTAGTAAGACCATAATTAGTTTCTGGTTTTAATTTATTTTTTTCTTCTTCATCCATTTCTCAAAAAAATTTTTGCGAAGATTCATAAAAACTTTCAATTTTAAGTTTAGTATTTTGTTTTAAAAAATTAATTTCACCAGAAGGACGATTTTTTAAAAAACGTAAGTAACTAACATTAAGATTATTACCCAATGCTCTAATTACCATACCATTAAGAATTGAGGTTTTACCTCTTCCTTCACCTTTATAAATATGAATATAACCTTTTTTTAACATACTATCACTTACTTTCAATATTTTTTATTTAATAAATTGTATAATTTTATTACGGACAATACAAGCAAAATAGAGGTGTCATTTTGAAATTTAAAACTATTAAACCACCATATCAATTAGAGATATTAAAAACAAAAGGTTTAACCAATGACTTATTTTTAGTAAATAAACATTTTTTTTTAAAAAAATCTAAAGATATTTTGCAACCTTTTTTGAATTTTACAAATCAAATTAATGTTATTAAATTAATTAAATCAAAAAAATTTACATTACCTATTAATGAAATAAATATTAATAATAATAAACTATTAACCTTAATGCCATATTATCATAATTTAATTAATTTAAGCGAACAAATAATTAATAAACAAATATTAGAACAAATTTCATCATTGGTAAAACAACTACATAATATTAAATTTGATAATAAATCATTAATTAAAACTTGAAAAGGTTTAGAACAACTTAATTTATACTGTAATTTAACTACTAGTAATCCTTGCTTAGAAAAAATAACCAGTGAGGTAATCAAATGAATTGCTACTTATCAACCAACAACAATTGTTTTATCTCATAATGATTTAACATTAAATAATTTTGTTAAAAAAAATAATTGTTGATATTTAATTGATTGAGATTTTGCTTGTTGAAACGACGAATTATTTGATATTGCCTCTTTTGCTTCTGAAAGTTTAACTTCTGAAACCGAAATTAATACTTGATTTAATTGTTTTAATTTAAATAATGAACAAATAATTATTGCTAAAAAATGAATGAATTATCAAAATTTAATTTGATATTATTGAGCTTGTTATTTATACGAACAAACTAATTTAAACATATATAAAGAAATTAGTGAAAGTAAATTAACTAATCTATTAAAATAAGTTATTTAAATAATGCATCATTTTACTTAATTATATTTGGAAATTATCCCCGCATGTACTAGTGTGGAGGAAAAAATGAATTGAAATGAATTCAATAGCATATTTCAAACTGAAAACGATTGTTTGAAATATATAGCGAAGTTTAAAACAATGAAATGCATCAGGTGTGCTTCTTCTAGTTTGAATGCTTCTGATTTGAGAAGAATACGATGTTTGAACTGTAACCAAACATTTAGTATTCTTTATGGAACCATTTTTTATAAGTCACAGACCCAAATGACATCTTGGTTTTATCTCATCTTTAGATGAATAAACACAAAGCATGGCATACCAGCAACCGATGTTGCAAGGGAATTGGGTGTGACCTATAAAACAGCTTGAAGAATGTGTCATGAAATCAGGACTAGAATTGGAAATCAAGATGCAGGTTTCATTGTTGATGGCACAGCACAGATGGATGAAATGTATCTTTCACATTTAGGTTTTAAAAAACAAGGAAGATCCTTGTTGAATAAAACTTTGATTGTTGGAGTTTATGAGAAAACCAGCAACAAACTAATTGTGAAGGTGCTGAAAAATGCAGATGAAAAAAACCTTTTAAGATTTGCATTGAAACACATTTTTACTGAGTGCTGTCTATTTACGGATTCTTGGAAGGGATATGTAAGTTTCAAAAACTTCTATCCCAAACATGAAATCGTAAATCATGAAGTTGGGTATGTGTCACCAACAGGTGTAAACACAAACCAGATTGAATCAGCATGAAAGCACATCCGACGAACTTTCCGAACACACATAAGAGTTTCAAAGCACAATATTCATTTATATGCAAAAGAATCAGCATATAAATTCAATAACATACCTAGTTTTGAAACTGTAATTTTGTGTTTGATTTAAATACATGCGGGGATAATTTCCTAGGTAGGCTTTTATCTCCATTTATGTGATAAAATTTAAAAATAGTACATAAAGGGATAAAAGCCTTATATTTTTTAATTTCTTAACAAATTGAACCATAATTAGGTAATTTATTAGTAGTCTGTTTTTTTTGTTCAATTTGTTTTCCTTGTAAATTTATTTCTACTATATTATTAACAGCTGAAATGTTTGATTCTATTTCAATAACTATACATTTATTATTTGAAGTGTGTTCTTGTAACAATGGCATTCTTTCATCATTTACAATTTGACAATTATCATTTGAAGTAATATTTTTTTGTAAATTTTCTTTATAATCATAGTTTGCGCAAATTTCATTATTATCTTTTATTTGATTTATAAATTCTTTTACTCAATATTTCATTATTTATTTACTCCCTTTTTTCTTTTTTATTTTTCATTAGCATATACAATAAAATTTAATTTTATTGGAAATAGTTTTCCTGAGTTGTAAATATAAATGGGACAGTTTTTTAAAATAATTGTATTAAATCTATTGGTCTTTTATAAGAGAGCGATTTTCTGGGTGTAGAATTAATTTGAAATGCTATAAAATTTAAATCTTTTTGTTTATATGAAGATAGATCTGTAGATTTTGGTAAATATCTTCTTAAAATACCATTATTATTTTCATTTAAACACCTTTGGCAAGGTTTACCAGGATCTGCCAAATAAATTTTGACATTACAAATTTTTTCGATTAATCTTCATTTACTAAATTCTTTACCACGATCAAAAGTAATGGTTTTAACTGTTCCTTTTTGTAACTTTGAAATAAATTTTATTATACTTTTCGTAATATTTTCTGATTTATGATTTTTAGTTACTAAAGGAATTGTGGTTTTTGATCATATATCAGCCAAAGTAATAATAGAACTTTTATGATCTTTGCCAATGATAGTATCACCTTCTAAATGACCAAATTCTTGTATATTTTTAATATTAGGAATGATTAAATTTCTTTCATGAATAGACTTACAATTATTAATTTTGCCCCTAGTTTCTTTTTGTTTGTGAGATTTATTTTTGCCTTTTCTCAATAAGTTATTTTCATCAAAACCCATTCGATTTGTTTTAAACATGTTATATAAAGTTTTTGTTGAAATACTTTTTATTTTATTTTCCTTTAAAAAGTTAGCGATTATATCAAGAGCATACTTTTTAGTAATTAACATTAGTAATTAACAAATGATTAATACTATTAATTTCTGTTAAAGTTAAAATTATTAATTTTCTGCCTGCATTTTGTTTATTTTTTTGAAATTGATTCAATATTTCTAATGGCAATAAGTTTTTATTTAATAATCTACAAACTCTATGTACAGTTGATTTACTATAATCAACAATTTTTGCTATTTTACGAATCGAAAATCCATAATTTTTATATTCTTTTATTGCTATTATTGATTCAATACTCAGATACTTATACATTGCGCTAATTCCTTTCTTTTCTTAATTATAGAACTAACACAATTTAATTTTTATATAAGTGTCCTTTTTAATTTTACAATTAAAGTTTCTATTAAATCTTTATCGACTTGTTTTTTTAAATCATCTAAATTAGTAAACTTTAAATTATCACGAAGAAAATCTAAAAATCTAACTTTAATGATTTTTCCATATAAATCTTGATTAAAGTTTAATAAGTAAGTTTCAACTAACGGCTTATTATTACGTAACATAATTACTGTCATACTTGGATATCATTTATTATCTACTTCAGTAAGTGTAATATAAGTAGCAAGACCTGGTAATGCATAGTTTGTTAATAAAGATAAATTAGCAGTTGGAAAATTAATCGTTCTAGCCTCTTTAATACCATGAACTACTTTACCACTAATTGTATATGGCTCTTGTTGTAAACAAAGATTAGCACTACTAATATCTTTATTTTGTAAAAGTTGTTTAATATAAGTTGAAGAAACTTTGTTATTATTAACAATAATATCATTACAAAGATAAACTTGTAATGAAGATTGTTGTAATGTTTTAATATTACCTTGCCCTTGATAACCAAACCTAATATTTGGATTAACAACTACTGCTTTAACATTATTTGCCAATAATCACGAAATAAATTGCTCTGGTGAAAGTGTTGCTATTTCTTTACTAAACTTAATTTCCCAATAATAATCAAAATTGTATTTAGCAATTGTTTTAATTTTATCTTCATTACTTAATAAAACCTCATTATTTTTATTACTAATTACACTTTGTGGTTTTCTATCAAAACTAATAATACATGTTTGATAATTGTTTATTGTTGAATTAACTAATAATTGTTTAAATAGGGCTTGATGACCTTGATGAATACCATCAAAAAAACCTCAACAAGCAATAATTGGTTTAGACATCAATTTTTGATTTTGAATATTTAGATTTTTCAATTTTAATATCTTCATTACATTTAAAACCTCGTTGGCTTACGTATAAATTATTTTTTTGATTACGATAAATAGCTAATGGCAAATGTTCAGAATTAACAACTAAAACATATGGCTCATTAGTGCTATCAATAACTAAAGGTTTACCATCAATAACACTTTTACTATTATCAACAACAATCGATGGCATAATATTTTTAACACCATCATAAATACTAATATGATTTTTACTAACTGTTTCTTCATTAATAACATCTAAATTTAGGGCATTACTTAAATCAAAACCCGATTGATGAATTCTTCTCAAATAAGTTAAAGTTGCTGATGTATGTAAAATTCTAGCAATGTCAGTAACCAAAGCTCGAACATAAGTTCCTTTTGAACATACTACTTCAAAAGTAACTAAATCATTATTAAAACTAATTAATTTTAAAGATTTAATATAAACCTTACGTTTTGGTAATTCAACAGGAATATTCTCACGAGCATATTCATAAAGTTTTTTACCATTAATTTTAACTGCTGCATAAGCAGGAATTATTTGCTCATATTGACGATTATTATAAAATTCAAGTGCTTTAACAATTTCTGATTCTTTTAAATCAAGATGTGGTTTTGATTCAATAATTTTACCAGTAATATCGCCGGTGTCGGTTTTTAAAAATAGTTGCATTTTTGCAATGTAAACTTTATCACTTTTTAAAATAAAATCACTAATTTTGGTTGCTTCATTCACAAGTACTACCATTAGTCCTGTTGCTAAAGGATCTAACGTACCTGTATGACCAATTTTATTTAATTTCAAACGTTTTTTAATAACAACAAGACAATCTTGTGATGTCATAAATGAAGGTTTATCTATTAATAATATATAATCTTTTAACATGCGTTTCACCTACTTTACTTCTTTATCAGAAGTTATTTCTTGATACTTTTCAACATGTTTACAATTTGGATAATTAGTACACCCTAAAAATTTTCGATTTTGTTTTGAAGATTTAACAACCATTCAACCATCTGTACATACTAAACAAGGTTTAATTTTTTCTAATTGTTTTTGAATATATCGACATTTTGGAAATGCTGAACAACCGTTAAATTTACCATATCTTCCTGTTCTTTGTACAAGTGGGTCACCACAAAGTGGACAATCTTGATCTAATAAAACCGGTTTAATTTTAAACTCAGTCATTTTATCAAAAGCATCATCAATCCTTGGTTCAAACTTAACTCAAAAGTCTTTTACCACTTGATGCATATCAAAATTACCATGAGCAATTTGATCTAATTGAGTTTCAACTTGTGAAGTATATGTCTCATTAATAATATCATAAAAAAACTCTTGAAGTTTATCATTAGTTAAAAGACCTTTCTCAGTAGCTTTAAAAGACTTATTTTCAATAATAACATAACCGCGTTCTTTAATAGTGTTCATAATTGGATTATAAGTCGATGGTCGACCAATTCCTAGTTCTTCTAATGTTTTAATTAATTTAGCTTCTGTGTATCTTGGTTTTGGTTTAGTAAAGTGTTGCTGTAAATTTACTGACTCAACTTTAATAATTTGATTTTTTTCAAATTTTGGTAAAACTAAAAGTTCTTCATTTTCAAGACTTTCTACATCAAGCATTAAAAATCCTTTAAACTTGATTTGTTGTCCTGTTAAACGAAATTGATAATCATTATTTTTAAATAAAACAGTAGTACTAATTAATTGTGATGGTGCCATTAATGAACTAAGGGCACGAAAATAAATTAAATTATAAAGTTTTAATTGATCTTTATTTAAACAATCAATAGCACGTTTATTATTCATTGTTAAATCAGTTGGTCTGATTGCTTCATGAGCATCTTGCACATTTTTTTTATTAGTCTGTTCTTTCTTCTGCCCAAGATATTGTTCACCATATTCATTAACAATTAATGTTTTGGCATTTTCAATAAATTTATCATTTAAACGTATTGAATCAGTACGAGGATAACTAATAAATCCAGTAAGTGTTGCATTAACATCAATTCCTTCATACAATTGCTGAGCAATAAGCGTTGTTTTAGCAGTACTAAAATTTAATTGTGTTGATGCTGCTTGTAATAAACTACTAGTAGTAAATGGATTTAATGAATTACGCTTACGATTTTGTTCAGTAACAGAAATTACTTGATAACTATCACTTAATGCATTTTTAATAGCAACTGCTTCTTGTTCATTATTAATAACTAACAGTTCTTCTTTATATTTTTCACAATTTAATATTATTTTTTTTTGATAAGTACTATTAATTGTTCAAAATTCTTTACTAATAAAATTAATAATTTCACGTTCTCTTGTTGCTATTAATTTTAATGCTACTGATTGTACTCTCCCTGCACTACGTGAACCGATCTTCTTTTGTAATAGATTACTTAAGCGAAAACCAATGATACGATCAACCATTCTTCTTGCTTCTTGACTACGAACTAATGGTAAATCAATACTATGTGGAGATTTAAATGCTGTTAAAATTGCATCTTTAGTAATTTCATTAAAAGTTATTCGTGATGATATATTACTTGTTGCTAATACTTGATCTAAATGATAAGCAATTGCTTCTCCTTCACGATCATGATCGGTTGCTAGATAAACATGAGTAATACTTTTTAATTTACTTTTTAATTCTTTTACCTTTGGCATTTTTTTGCGATCAATTTTGTAAATTGGTTCAAAAGTTTCTAAATCAATTCCCAAACCATATTGACCTTTAATTGCTAAATTACGAATGTGTCCATCCGAAGATAACACTAAATAATCATTACCTAAATATGATTGTACTGCTTTACTTTTAACTGGAGATTCCATGATTACTAATTTTGATGGCATCTTATATCTTCCTCTATATATAATTTATTAGCTTTATTCAAATACTATTTTGTAATATATATAACTTTAACGCGAAAGTCAATATTTTTTTTGGATATATGCTTTTTTATAAAAATTTTAAATAACTTATTAACAATTAATATATAAATTATGCTATATTTATTTAGTAAAAATTTAATATAAGTTTTTATCCTATTTATTTTTGTAAATAAATAGGTTTTTATTTTAATTTGAAAGGAACATAAAAATGAAATTTTTAAACACAAATGAGAGCGAAATTAATTCTGAAATACTTTCTAATTTATTACAATCAATACTTCCAAATAATCCTCTTACAGTGGGACTGGTGTGTCTTGCTGGTGGAATTGGTTACTATTCATGAAATTTTTACAAAAATAAAAAACAAGAATTAAATATAAAAGTAATAGAAAAAAATGATGAAAAGAAAACTACATTAAACTCAAAGAATCTAACAAACCAATCAAGTAATATAAGTAAATGTGAATATAATATGATATTAGATGATGCAACTAAAACTAATCAAATAATTTTAGATGACCTGAGTTGTAAATATAAATGGGACAGTTTTTTAAAATAATTGCCTGAGTTGTAAATATAAATGGGACAGTTTTTTAAAATAATTGTATTAAATCTATTGGTCTTTTATAAGAGAGCGATTTTCTGGGTGTAGAATTAATTTGAAATGCTATAAAATTTAAATCTTTTTGTTTATATGAAGATAGATCTGTAGATTTTGGTAAATATCTTCTTAAAATACCATTATTATTTTCATTTAAACCCCTTTGGCAAGGTTTACCAGGATCTGCAAAATAAATTTTGACATTACAAATTTTTTTTAATTTTCAAAAAAACTCTTGATGAAATAAAAAAAATCATCAACCTGGCCTAAAATTTGATTTTATTTAATTTTGGGATTTATTTTTTTTACAAACTGAAATATAATGCTTCAGATTTTGCATAAGGTGATATTTTATAATGTTGGTATTTAAATTTTCATAAATTGAGGTAATTTTGAATATTGGTAAATCCAATGCCATGATAATGAGTAATAAATTCTTTTAAACTTGATTGTATTTTACTGATATTACTTAAATTTTTATAATTTAATTCTTTATTTTCTTTTGATTTAAATTTCTTGAGAGTACATTTTGTTTGTTTAGCTACTGTATCATATAGTATTTGCATATCACAAACTATAATTGATTTTTCTTCGATAAGCTTAGATGTTAAATTTTCTTGTACTCATTTTTTTGTTAATCTTTTAGTATTTGTTGTTTGAGCATAAATATTTTTATTTTCATCAATTGCCATTTCAATACAACAGTTTAAATCTTTAGCATTTTCTTCAATTCATTTTTTTCTTGGATCATCTGGATTTTTGAAATTTCCTTTATGAATTTCTTTGATAAAAGTTTCATCAATTTCAATTCTACCTTTTAATTTTGTGAATGGTTTTTGTGTTTTTGCTAATTGTGATGATTTCATAAATTTTTGACGATTAAATCATGCTGATGTTTTTGAAATTTTAGCAAATTGAGAAATAGTATAAGCAGATTGACCTAACAATGACAATCAAATTATTCAATCTCATTGTTCATGAGATAAATGACTTCAATGTAAAAAATGATTTCTTAAAGCATCAAAGCTACTTTTACAATCTTTGCATAAATATTTTTGCTTATTATTCTTAAAACCATTTTTTACACATCAATAAGATTTACAATTTGGACATTGAATTCCTTTTTCTTTAAATTTTTTATCAATTGCATCTAATTTTTCTTTTTTCTCAATTTGTTTAATTCTATTTTTAAAATGTCTAATAATTTTTATAAATTCTTCATCTTTTTTGTTTTTTAAAACATCAATTAATTCATTATTAGTCACAAAAAATCACCCCTGATATAAAAATATTACTTTTAATTTTAAATTAAAAGTAATATCAAGATTTTTTGTGAAAATTAAAAAATTTTTTCGATTAATCTTCATTTACTAAATTCTTTACCACGATCAAAAGTAATGGTTTTAACTGTTCCTTTTTGTAACTTTGAAATAAATTTTATTATACTTTTCGTAATATTTTCTGATTTATGATTTTTAGTTACTAAAGGAATTGTGGTTTTTGATCATATATCAGCCAAAGTAATAATAGAACTTTTATGATCTTTGCCAATGATAGTATTACCTTCTAAATGACCAAATTCTTTTATATTTTTAATATTAGGAATGATTAAATTTCTTTCATGAATAGACTTACAATTATTAATTTTGACCCTAGTTTCTTTTTGTTTGTGAGATTTATTTTTGCCTTTTCTCAATAAGTTATTTTCATCAAAACCCATTCTATTTTTTTTAAACATTTTATATAAAGTTTTTGTTGAAATACTTTTTATTTTATTTTCCTTTAAAAAGTTAGCAATTATATCAAGAGCATACTTTTTAGTAATTAACAAATGATTAATACTATTAATTTCTGTTAAAGTTAAAATTATTAATTTTCTGCCTGCATTTTGTTTATTTTTTTGAAATTGATTCAATATTTCTAATGGCAATAAGTTTTTATTTAATAATCTACAAACTCTATGTACAGTTGATTTACTATAATCAACAATTTTTGCTATTTTACGAATCGAAAATCCATAATTTTTATATTCTTTTATTGCTATTATTGATTCAATACTCAGATACTTATACATTGCGCTAATTCCTTTCTTTTCTTAATTAGACTTGGTGCAAAACCTTTAATTTTAAAAATTTAACGATTATTATTGATATTAAAGGTGATAGTTATTATGTTGACAAAATATAAAGATGATCAAGAATTTTATAGTTTAGTCGGCATAAAGCCACAAACATTTTATAAAATGCTTGAAATTTTAAAAATTGCTGAGTCTAAACAAAAATATTATGGTGGTAGAAAAAATAAAATTGTAATTGAAGAGCGTTTATTAATGACTTTAGAATATTGAAAAGACTATAGTAGTTATAGAGTTATTGCAAAAAGATATAATATTAGTCATACTAGTTGCATTCGTAATATTTTTTGAATTGAAAATATTTTAACAAAAAGCGGAATTTTTAATTTACCCGGAAAAAAAGATTTAACAAAAAATAAAGGTACTAATAATAATTTGTTAGCTATTGATGCTACTGAAACTCCAATTGAAAGAATTAAAAAAGGAAATTATCCCCACATGTACTAGTGTGGAGGAAAAAATGAATGGAAATGAATTCAATAGCATATTTCAAACTGAAAACGATTGTTTGAAATATATAGCGAAGTTGAAAATAATGAAATGCATCAGATGTGCTTCTTCTAGTTTGAATACTTCTGATTTGAGAAGAATACGATGTTTGAACTGTAACCCAACATTTAGTATTCTTTATGGAACCATTTTTTATAAGTCACAAACCCAAATGACATCTTGGTTTTATCTCATCTTTAGATGAATAAACACAAAGCATGGCATACCAGCAACCGATGTTGCAAGGGAATTGAGTGTTACCTATAAAACAGCTTGAAAAATGTGTCATGAAATCAGGACTAGAATTGGAAATCAAGATGCAGGTTTCATTCTTGATGGCACAGCACAGATGGATGAAATGTATCTTTCACATTTAGGTTTTAAAAAACAAGGAAGATCCTTGTTGAATAAAACTTTGAGTGTTGGAGTTTATGAGAAAACCAGCAACAAACTAATTGTGAAGGTGCTGAAAAATGCAGATGAAAAAAACCTTTTAAGATTTGCATTGAAACACATTTTTACTGAGTGCTGTCTATTTACGGATTCTTGGAAGGGATATGTAAGTTTCAAAAACTTCTTTTAATTTTCAAAAAAACTCTTGATGAAATAAAAAAAATCATCAACCTGGCCTAAAATTTGATTTTATTTAATTTTGGGATTTATTTTTTTTACAAACTGAAATATAATGCTTCGGATTTTGCATAAGGTGATATTTTATAATGTTGGTATTTAAATTTTCATAAATTGAGGTAATTTTGAATATTGGTAAATCCAATGCCATGATAATGAGTAATAAATTCTTTTAAACTTGATTGTATTTTACTGATATTACTTAAATTTTTATAATTTAATTCTTTATTTTCTTTTGATTTAAATTTCTTGAGATTACATTTTGTTTGTTTAGCTACTGTATCATATAGTATTTGCATATCACAAACTATAATTGATTTTTCTTCGATAAGCTTAGATGTTAAATTTTCTTGTACTCATTTTTTTGTTAATCTTTTAGTATTTGTTGTTTGAGCATAAATATTTTTACGGACTTCTCCCCACATGTACTTGTGGAGGAAACAATGAAATTGAATGAGTTCAACAATATATTTCAAACAGAAAAAGATTGTTTGAAATATATAGCAAGTTTGAAGGAAAACAAATGTATGAGGTGTTCTTGAACAAATTTGAATACTTCTGATTTAAGAAGAATAAGATGTTTGAAATGTCATCAAACATTTAGTATTCTTCATGACACCATTTTTTACAAGTCACAAACACCTTTGACATCTTGGTTTTATCTCATCTTTAGATGAATAAACACCAAACATGGAATTCCATCAACTGATGTTGCAAAAGAATTGGGAGTAACTTTGAAAACTGCTTGAAGAATGGGTCATAAAATCCGAAGTGCAATTGCAAAACAAGAACCTCAATTCATTGTTGAGGGCATAGTGCAAATGGATGAAATGTATCTTTCACATATGGGTTTTAAAAAACAAGGAAGATCCTTAAAAAATAAAACTTTGATTGTTGGGATTTATGAAAAAACAACCAATAATTTAATTGTGAAAGTGTTGAAAAATGCAAATCAAAAAAATCTTTTGCAATTTGCAAGAAACCACATTTCTTCAAAGTGTGATGTACATACTGATTCTTGAAAAGGATATCGCCATTTTAAATCAGTTTTCACTAAGCATGAAACAGTTAACCATCAAGATGGCTATGTTTCAAAAACTGGTGTAAACATAAACCAGATTGAATCGGCATGAAAGCACATCAGACGAACATTTAAAACACATATCAAAGTTGAAAAACATCATGTTCATTTATACGCAAAAGAATCGGCATATAAATTCAACAATATACCTAGTTTTGAAACTGTAATGTTATGTTTGATTTAAAAATGTGGGGAGAAGTCCGTAGATAGGCTTTTCTCAGCATTTATGTGATAAAATTTAAAAATAGTACATAAAGGGAGAAAAGCCTATTTTTATTTTCATCAATTGCCATTTCAATACAACAGTTTAAATCTTTAGCATTTTCTTCAATTCATTTTTTTCTTGGATCATCTGGATTTTTGAAATTTCCTTTATGAATTTCTTTGATAAAAGTTTCATCAATTTCAATTCTACCTTTTAATTTTGTGAATGGTTTTTGTGTTTTTGCTAATTGTGATGATTTCATAAATTTTTGACGATTAAATCATGCTGATGTTTTTGAAATTTTAGCAAATTGAGAAATAGTATAAGCAGATTGACCTAACAATGACAATCAAATTATTCAATCTCATTGTTCATGAGATAAATGACTTCAATGTAAAAAATGATTTCTTAAAGCATCAAAGCTACTTTTACAATCTTTGCATAAATATTTTTGCTTATTATTCTTAAAACCATTTTTTACACATCAATAAGATTTACAATTTGGACATTGAATTCCTTTTTCTTTAAATGTTTTATCAATTGCATCTAATTTTTCTTTTTTCTCAATTTGTTTAATTCTATTTTTAAAATGTCTAATAATTTTTATAAATTCTTCATCTTTTTTGTTTTTTAAAACATCAATTAATTCATTATTAGTCACAAAAAATCACCCCCGATATAAAAATATTACTTTTAATTTAAAATTAAAAGTAATATCAAGATTTTTTGTGAAAATTAAAAAAAACTTCTATCCCAAACATGAAATCGTAAATCATGAAGTTGGGTATGTGTCACCAACGGGTGTAAACACAAACCAGATTGAATCAGCATGAAAGAACATCCGACGAACTTTCCGAACACACATAAGAGTTTCAAAGCACAATATTCATTTATATGCAAAAGAATCAGCATATAAATTCAATAACATACCTAGTTTTGAAACTGTAATTTTGTGTTTGATTTAAATACATGCAGGGATAATTTCCTAGGTAGGCTTTTATCTCCATTTATGTGATAAAATTTAAAAATAGTACATAAAGGGATAAAAGCCTTAAAAAAAAACTAAAATTACTTTTTTCAGGTAAAAAGAAACATCATTCTCTCAAATCCCAAATAATTATTGATATTTCCAATGGAAAAATTATTTCAACTGCTTTTTGTTTTGGAAGCATTCATGATTTTAAATTGCTTCTAAAATCTAAAACTTTTATTCATCCAGAGTTATCAAGGTATACAAAATATTCATAAAAATACATTTTTGCCATTTAAAAAAAGTAAATACAATCAATTAACACCAATTCAAAAAGAATACAATAAAACTTTAAGTAAAATTAGAATTAAAATTGAACACGTATTTGCTAAACTAAAACGTTTTAAAATTTTAAGTTTAAAATATCGCAATAAAATACGAAGATTTGCATTAAGATTTAATTTAATAGCAGGAATATATAATTTTAAATTACCTTAGTTTTGCACCAAGTCTATTATATTTTTTTCTTTTTTACTAAAAAATATTACTATTTTTAAATTTTGTAAACGTAATATTATAAGTTATTATGGCTATGAAATTATTAATCCACAAGAGTTAAATCAATACAAAAAAAAGATAAATAGAATATGTATGATTACTATTGGTTTTGCTTTTTTGGTGATTTTTATAATATTTTAGTCTCATAAATTACTTAATTAGTTTATATTTCTTCTCTATTTTTGTTAATATAAATAAATTTTTGTTGTAATGTATTAAATATATTTTTTATAAAATCTCTATTTTCAATTTTCTAATAACTTTTTCTTAATTTTAATTATATATATATATATATTAAACTAATGTTTAAAATATACAATAAAATTAGTTATTTAATTTCTGATTAATATCTGACATTAAATTTGAATCAATTTTTAGTATAATTTAAAATATGTTCTAAGTCACAAGTAATATTCATATAGTCGACAATAGTACTCAAGTCAATATCAAAAGGATTTTATTAAATTTATTTCTAAAGATTTTTTTAATAGACTTGGTGCAAAACCTTTAATTTTAACAATTTAACGATTATTATTAATATTAAAGGTGATAGTTATTATGTTGAAAAAATATAAAGATGATCAAGAATTTTATAGTTTAGTCGGCATAAAGCCACAAACATTTTATAAAATGCTTGAAATTTTAAAAATTGCTGAGTCTAAACAAAAATATTATGGTGGTAGAAAAAATAAAATTGTAATTGAAGAGCGTTTATTAATGACTTTAGAATATTGAAAAGACTATAGTAGTTATAGAGTTATTGCAAAAAGATATAATATTAGTCATACTAGTTGCATTCGTAATATTTTTTGAATTGAAAATATTTTAATAAAAAGCGGAATTTTTAATTTACCTGGAAAAAAAGATTTAACAAAAAATAAAGGTACTAATAATAATTTGTTAGCTATTGATGCTACTGAAACTCCAATTGAAAGAATTAAAAAAAACTAAAATTACTTTTTTCAGGTAAAAAGAAACATCATTCTCTCAAATCCCAAATAATTATTGATATTTCCAATGGAAAAATTATTTCAACTGCTTTTTGTTTTGGAAGCATTCATGATTTTAAATTGCTTCTAAAATCTAAAACTTTTATTCATCCAGAAAAACAAGTTTTTGTTGATTCAGGTTATCAAGGTATACAAAATATTCATAAAAATACATTTTTGCCATTTAAAAAAAGTAAATACAATCAATTAACACCAATTCAAAAAGAATACAATAAAACTTTAAGTAAAATTAGAATTAAAATGGAACACGTATTTGCTAAACTAAAACGTTTTAAAATTTTAAGTTTAAAATATCGCAATAAAATACGAAGATTTGCATTAAGATTTAATTTAATAGCAGGAATATATAATTTGGAATTACCTTAGTTTTGCACCAAGTCTAATATACTATCTTTGTCTATATTTTCAAGATAAATTTTAATAAAACCTATTATTTCAAATAAAAATAGGTTAAAAATTTATTTTAAGTTTATAGTTTATATAATAAACTTTCAAAAAAATATAATCAATATATTTTTTCATAAATTAAGTTTATTAAATAATGTTTCTTAATTTTTTAATAACTACTTTTTCTTTCTTCTTTTTAATACAAATATGGGAATAACAATTGCAAAAAATATTAAAGCAGTAAAACCAATAATAATAATCATACATATTCTATTTATCTTTTTTTTGTATTGATTTAACTCTTGTGGATTAATAATTTCATAGCCATAATAACTTATAATATTACGTTTACGAAATTTAAAAATAACAATATTAATCATATGAATAAAGAAAATAACACCTAAAATAATTGTTAAAGTTATTGCATTTTTAATAATATCAGGAACATTAACTGTTCATTTTTGAATAATAAAAGTTAATTTCTGACCACTAATCAAAAACATAATGCCAATAATAATACCAAGAACAATATAACTACTAATACTTATTCAATTAACAATTATCAAGTTAGCATGAATTTTACGATAATTTCTAATTATAAAATTAGGAGGTAATAGCGATCCTTTTAGTGTTCTTTCAATATATAAATCCACTTCTCTTCTTAATGTCACAAATTCAATAATATTAATCAAAATAATAGTAAGAGCAATAATTGCTAATGGAATAGTAATTACAGGATGAGGAATAATTTTTATGTTAATCATACCAAAATATAAACCAATAAAAGTTGAAGCAATAATTAATGTCATAACACCAATAAATAACAAAATCAATTGTTTTAGCTTCTCTGATTTAATTTCTCTGCTAATTGGTTTTGGAATTTTAAAACTATTTTTATAACTAACTATTTCCATAGTATTAAATGTTTGTGGTTGATCATAATACATATCTTTTTCTTTAGTAAAGTTTTCATTGATCGGCACTGTCTTTTTTTCTTGTAAAGGTATTATATAAGAACTAGTAACTTGTATATTTTTACCATCATATTTTTTTTCATTATAATCATTTTCATTAAAATCAGAATTATGAATATTTTCTTTATTTTTATTAATTGGTGGTACAACATTGCTAAAATAAGTGTTATTATTAGTTGATTTTTGATAACCTTCTTTATCTGATAACCTATTTTTTTGTGAAAAAAATTTATCAAATAATTTAAATTTTATTTTAGACATATACATCACCTACATTTAATTAGTTAAAATATTTTTTTGTCTTTTTAGAAATATGTTTACTTGAATAAAATTTTCTTTGTAATTTGGCAATTTCATGTTCAATTTCCAAAATTTTATCTTCAAATTGATAATCTTTTTCTTCTAAACTTAAGTATCTTTTAATAGAAATCCTTTTGCGTAAATACATTATTAATAAAATTGATAATAATAACAGAAAAATCAAAAGTGCTAACCCACCCATTGAATATAAAAAAGTAGTAATTGGAATCTCAAAACCTAAAAACTTAATGGTATTAGTACTACTATCATCACTTACTACTGCTAACACTAATTTCACCTCATACATTAGTATATAAATATTATAACAAAAACACCAAATCTAATTAATATTATCTATTTAATAGCTTATTTTCTGTTATAATAATTATTTTAATAATAAAAAAGAATATTATTAATATTCTTTTTCATATGTTCATCCTTCGCTACGTAAATATTTTGCTGCAACAAATTGTGCAAATATTGCTAGAAACAGACCAAAGAAAGTAATCAATAATAAAATTGTATAATCAAGGATTGGACGATTAATTAAAAATAAATCTTCTGGTGGGCGCTGTAACTCTAAAATAAATCTAATTAAATTTCATCCAAAAAAGTAAAGTCCCATTTGAACACCTGCATGCATCATTCGATAATGATGTGGATTATTTATTTCATAAAGTTTTTTGCTTTTATTTATATAATCATTAATTTTCTTACCAGAAGGTTTGACTTCTGCTAATGCTTTATTTACTACATTTTTTGGTACTTGATTATAATAGTAAACTTCATTTCACATTTTAGTTCAAGTCAAATGCTTTGGATCGCGATTTACTTTATTTCAATATTTTGGATTAAAAGTTATTTTTCCTCGGTATTTAAAATTATCTTTAAAATCAAATTGAAACTTATCTGGCTCTACTTTTCATGGCTTTTTACCAAATCATTTACCAAGATTTGGAACAATAAATGTAATCGCTAATCATAAACCTAAATTAGCAATTGATTCATAAAGAAATATTGGTGCACGATAAACAATTTCACCATTAATCATTTCGGGATTACCACTTGGTCCACCAATTAATTTAAAACAATTATCACGAATAAAAGCAGGTAATCATGATAATGAATCATAACTTACAACGTTACCAAGTAATTCATGATTAAAGAAATTACCTCAACGTCCTAATATCTGCCCTAATAAAATATTAGGAATAATTAAATCGCCATATATTCATAATGATATTTTATACTTACGACCAACAAAGTAAAAAATAATTGCACCAGCAATAATGCCAAATAAAACACCACCATGAATAGACATCCCTGGTTTTCAAAATGCAAATTTTTCAAAAAAACTAATTGACTTATCAGGATCATCCTTACCAAGAAAACTAGCACCAAATAATGAAGCAGGAATAATAAATATTATTGATCATGCTAAAGAATCAGCAGGAACACGATAACGTTTAAATTTTACTCAAGAAGCAATAATTGAAGCAAAAATACCTGACATAATAGCAAATGCATAAACATGAAACCATCCACCATAAGTATCAGTAATGCCGTGAGGTCCAACAAAATCTAAATTTAACATAACAAACACCTCACTTACAAGACCATCTTTTAATATAGAATACCATAATAGAATACCATAACTAACTAAGAATCACAATATAAATAAAGGCAAACAATACATATTACATATATAATTTTGATAAAGTGTAATTGTAATTCACATTTTTTTAGTTTTTTTATTGTATATTATTTTTTGCAAATATAAACTTAAATTAAGATTTACCAAAAAACAAATACAAAAAATAATGTATTTTTGCTAAATCTTAATTTAATTTTTAAAAAAAGGAGGAAATAAAAATGAAATTTAAACAATTGTTATTATTAATTACCACCGTTACAAGTTTAGGGATGATATTATCAAATAATAAAATAATTAATAGCAATCAAAATACTACTTTTTTAAATAAAAACAATGTTTCTAAAATTAGCTTTAACAAAATGACAGGCACTACTGGTGAAATTAATAGTTTAACTTTTAAGGAGGAACAAACTTATGCTGTTAATAGTGAAGGTATTGTTTATAAAAGTGACAATGGTCAATCTTTTGAAGAAATAAATTTACTTAATTATGATTATAAAATAAAATCACTAATTACAACACCTAATGGCACAATTTATGTTGGAACTTATAATAGACTTGGTGCAAAACCTTTAATTTTAACAATTTAACGATTATTATTAATATTAAAGGTGATATTTATTATGTTGAAAAAATATAAAGATGATCAAGAATTTTATAGTTTAGTCGGCATAAAGCCACAAACATTTTATAAAATGCTTGAAATTTTAAAAATTGCTGAGTCTAAACAAAAATATTATGGTGGTAGAAAAAATAAAATTGTAATTGAAGAGCGTTTATTAATGACTTTAGAATATTGAAAAGACTATAGTAGTTATAGAGTTATTGCAAAAAGATATAATATTAGTCATACTAGTTGCATTCGTAATATTTTTTGAATTGAAAATATTTTAATAAAAAGCGGAATTTTTAATTTACCTGGAAAAAAAGATTTAACAAAAAATAAAGGTACTAATAATAATTTGTTAGCTATTGATGCTACTGAAACTCCAATTGAAAGAATTAAAAAAGGAAATTATCCCCACATGTACTAGTGTGGAGGAAAAAATGAATTGAAATGAATTCAATAGCATATTTCAAACTGAAAACGATTGTTTGAAATATATAGCGAAGTTGAAAATAATGAAATGCATCAGGTGTGCTTCTTCTAGTTTGAATACTTCTGATTTGAGAAGAATACGATGTTTGAACTGTAACCAAACATTTAGTATTCTTTATGGAACCATTTTTTATAAGTCACAGACCCAAATGACATCTTGGTTTTATCTCATCTTTAGATGAATAAACACAAAGCATGGCATACCAGCAACCGATGTTGCAAGGGAATTGGGTGTGACCTATAAAACAGATTGAAGAATGTGTCATGAAATCAGGACTAGAATTGGAAATCAAGATGCAGTTTTCATTGTTGATGGCACAGCACAGATGGATGAAATGTATCTTTCACATTTAGGTTTTAAAAAACAAGGAAGATCCTTGTTGAATAAAACTTTGATTGTTGGAGTTTATGAGAAAACCAGCAACCAACTAATTGTGAAGGTGCTGAAAAATGCAGATGAAAAAAACCTTTTAAGATTTGCATTGAAACACATTTTTACTGAGTGCTGTCTATTTACGGATTCTTGGAAGGGATATGTAAGTTTCAAAAACTTCTATCCCAAACATGAAATCGTAAATCATGAAGTTGGGTATGTGTCACCAACAGGTGTAAACACAAACCAGATTGAATCAGCATGAAAGCACATACGACGAACTTTCCGAACACACATAAGAGTTTCAAAGCACAATATTCATTTATATGCAAAAGAATCAGCATATAAATTCAATAACATACCTAGTTTTGAAACTGTAATTTTGTGTTTGATTTAAATACATGCGGGGATAATTTCCTAGGTAGGCTTTTATCTCCATTTATGTGATAAAATTTAAAAATAGTACATAAAGGGATAAAAGCCTTAAAAAAAACTAAAATTACTTTTTTCGGGTAAAAAGAAACATCATTCTCTCAAATCTCAAATAATTATTGATATTTCCAATGGAAAAATTATTTCAACTGCTTTTTGTTTTGGAAGCATTCATGATTTTAAATTGCTTCTAAAATCTAAAACTTTTATTCATCCAGAAAAACAAGTTTTTGTTGATTCAGGTTATCAAGGTATACAAAATATTCATAAAAATACATTTTTGCCATTTAAAAAAAGTAAATACAATCAATTAACACCAATTCAAAAAGAATACAATAAAACTTTAAGTAAAATTAGAATTAAAATTGAACACGTATTTGCTAAACTAAAACGTTTTAAAATTTTAAGTTTAAAATATCGCAATAAAATACGAAGATTTGCATTAAGATTTAATTTAATAACAGGAATATATAATTTTGAATTACCTTAGTTTTGCACCAAGTCTATTAAAAGAAGAAGCAATAAAAAAGAGAGAACTTTTATTACGAAACATGAAATTAGATGCAAAATTTCAAAAGCAAGAACAACAATTAAAAGAATTGAGTATTCAAAATAATTCAGTCGATGATATTCTTACAAAAGAATTAGCAAACACATTATCTACTGTTCCTATGACTTTTGCTACTTTAAATAACGGTAATCCTGTTTCTCAAGATGTAATAAATGCTGCTAATTTAATGTCTATAAGTCCATCTTCAAAACCTGTTGCTGATAAACAAGAAAACCAAAAACCTCTTATTTCTATGTAATATCATATACATTAATGAAACAAATAATAAAATCAGATATAGTTTAAAGGAGGATTACTTATGCATTTTGATCCTATCGAAGACTTGTTTAATGATTTAGGTTCACAGTTTCAGTCTTTTGGAAATGATACTGAAACTTTCTTTAATAATTTTGGTGATAATATAAGTTCAGAATTTGAAGTATTTACAAAAGATTTAAATACTAATTTTCAATCTTTTAGCAATAATGCAAGTAATGTCTTTAATGATCTAGGTAAGGAGTTTCAATCTCTGGGTAATGAAATTACTGAAGGTTTTCAAATTGTTAGTAATGATGTAGATTTTTTTTTAATGATCTAGGTAAGGAGTTTCAATCTCTGAGTAATGAAATTAGTGAAGGTTTTCAAACATTTGTTCATAATTTTGAAACCGCCTTTAAAGATTTTGGTAATAATATAAAAACTTTTTTTAATAATATTGGTAATAATATTGAATCATTTTATAACGGTATTACTTCATTTTTTTTAGGAATTGAAAATTTAATTAAAATTATGCCCTATGCAATTAGTGGAGTAATTGGATCAGATAGCATTTAAGATTTATAAAGCAAGAAAGTCAATGTTAAAAAATGAAAGAATAAGAAAAATATATAAAATTTGTAAAAATCAAGAACTAAATAATGATATTAAAAATGTTAATTTTGATAAATTAAAACCAGTAGTAAATAATACAAAACTTACAACAAGTAAATCAAAAAAGTTTACTAAAAAAATTTGGGACGGTAACAAAAACGGATGATATAATTACTTTTTAAACATTTCTTTAAAATTATAAACAAGAAATAATTGTAATTATATGCAATTTTAAATACATCTTACTACTAAATTAAATGAATTACAATTAAAATACAAATATTAAAAAAATGAAAAATAAAATTAATATTTATACACAACAAAAATTCTTATTAAATTTTAATTTAATAAGTTTTTAAAATTTTAATAAAAAAATTAATTAAGTTATGTTTTTAAATTTATTTTATTACATTTAAAAATAACCATTTTAATATACATATTTATGTTATAAGTTCTATTACCAAGCATTTCTTTTAAAATATGTCAAATATTACCTTCTGTAAAACAACCTATATTCCACTTTGCACCTTGATTTTCAATACCTTGTTTATTATTTTTAAAATAAATATTGTTTTTTTAATTTTTTATGGTTTTTTAATATTTCATTCATATATTTTATTAACTCATCATATTGACCATTTTCAATAAAATTTCTACAAATCTTATATTCATATCAATATTTTCGTTTATTTCCAGCGATTATTCTAACATATAATTTTTTAACTAAATGGAATTTATCTAAAACAAAATTTGCACCTAAATAATCAGCAACTTCTTTAATTCATCCTGCACTATCTCCACAAATAATAATTTTTGCTTGGTCAAAATTTTCAAAAAATCTATTTCCTTGTTCTTTGATAAATTCAGCAGTTTTTTTAACACCAATTGCTGTTTTTGTTGGTCTTATTATTATATCTGCTCTTTTATTAACTAATTTATGATTAACATTATCTGTACAAAATAATACCAAACGCATTGAATATTTACCAGAATTGCGTTTAAATTTTCAAAATTTTCGATGTCCATCATCAATACTAATATAAATAAATTGATTTGGTTCTAATTTTATTTTAGGAACATCTAATTTATTAACTTGATATTCTTGAAATAATCTACTAATACTTGTTGTACTAAATTTTGTTTGCTTCATAGTATGTAAAATATCAACATATCTTTTTCCGTCAGCAAAATGTTCAACAACATTATTTTTGATATCCTGACAAGTTCTTTTATATTTAGGTAATTCTAATTCTTCATCTAATAAACAAACTCTTACTCATTAGACTTGGTGCAAAACTAAGGTAATTCAAAATTATATATTCCTGCTATTAAATTAAATCTTAATGCAAATCTTCGTATTTTATTGCGATATTTTAAACTTAAAATTTTAAAACGTTTTAGTTTAGCAAATACGTGTTCAATTTTAATTCTAATTTTACTTAAAGTTTTATTGTATTCTTTTTGAATTGGTGTTAATTGATTGTATTTACTTTTGTTAAATGGCAAAAATGTATTTTTATGAATATTTTGTATACCTTGATAACCTGAATCAACAAAAACTTGTTTTTCTGGATGAATAAAAGTTTTAGATTTTAGAAGCAATTTAAAATCATGAATGCTTCCAAAACAAAAAGCAGTTGAAATAATTTTTCCATTGGAAATATCAATAATTATTTGGGATTTGAGAGAATGATGTTTCTTTTTACCTGAAAAAAGTAATTTTAGTTTTTTTTAAGGCTTTTATCCCTTTATGTACTATTTTTAAATTTTATCACATAAACGGAGATAAAAGCCTACCTAGGAAATTATCCCCGCATGTATTTAAATCAAACACAAAATTACAGTTTCAAAACTAGGTATGTTATTGAATTTATATGCTGATTCTTTTGCATATAAATGAATATTGTGCTTTGAAACTCTTATGTGTGTTCGGAAAGTTCGTCGGATGTGCTTTCATGCTGATTCAATCTGGTTTGTGTTTACACCTGTTGGTGACACATACCCAACTTCATGATTTACGATTTCATGTTTGGGATAGAAGTTTTTGAAACTTACATATCCCTTCCAAGAATCCGTAAATAGACAGCACTCAGTAAAAATGTGTTTCAATGCAAATCTTAAAAGGTTTTTTTCATCTGCATTTTTCAGCACCTTCACAATTAGTTTGTTGCTGGTTTTCTCATAAACTCCAACAATCAAAGTTTTATTCAACAAGGATCTTCCTTGTTTTTTAAAACCTAAATGTGAAATATACATTTCATCCATCTGTGCTGTGCCATCAACAATGAAACCTGCATCTTGATTGCCAATTCTAGTCCTGATTTCATGACACATTCTTCAAGCTGTTTTATAGGTCACACCCAATTCCCTTGCAACATCGGTTGCTGGTATGCCATGCTTTGTGTTTATTCATCTAAAGATGAGATAAAACCAAGATGTCATTTGGGTCTGTGACTTATAAAAAATGGTTCCATAAAGAATACTAAATGTTTGGTTACAGTTCAAAAATCGTATTCTTCTCAAATCAGAAGTATTCAAACTAGAAGAAGCACACCCGATGCATTTCATTATTTTCAACTTCGCTATATATTTCAAACAATCGTTTTCAGTTTGAAATATGCTATTGAATTCATTTCAATTCATTTTTTCCTCCACACTAGTACATGTGGGGATAATTTCCTTTTTTAATTCTTTCAATTGGAGTTTCAGTATCATCAATAGCTAACAAATTATTATTAGTACCTTTATTTTTTGTTAAATCTTTTTTTTCGGGTAAATTAAAAATTCCGCTTTTTATTAAAATATTTTCAATTAAAAAAATATTACGAATGCAACTAGTATGACTAATATTAGATCTTTTTGCAATAACTCTATAACTACTATAGTCTTTTCAATATTCTAAAGTCATTAATAAACGCTCTTCAATTACAATTTTATTTTTTCTACCACCATAATATTTTGTTTAGACTCAGCAATTTTTAAAATTTCAAGCATTTTATAAAATGTTTGTGTCTTTATGCCGACTAAACTATAAAATTCTTGATCATCTTTATATTTTTTCAACATAATAACTATCACCTTTAATATTAATAATAATCGTTAAATTTTTAAAATTAAAGGTTTTGCACCAAGTCTATTTTTGCCATTTAAAAAAAGTAAATACAATCAATTAACACCAATTCAAAAAGAATACAATAAAACTTTAAGTAAAATTAGAATTAAAATTGAACACGTATTTGCTAAACTAAAACGTTTTAAAATTTTAAGTTTAAAATATCGCAATAAAATACGAAGATTTGCATTAAGATTTAATTTAATAGCAGGAATATATAATTTTGAATTACCTTAGTTTTGCACCAAGTCTAATGAAAAAAATAATGAATTAAAAGTTTATATTCTTAAAAATGATCAACTTGCTGAAAAATATACTTTAAGTTCACATCAATTATTAGCAATGACTTTTGACAAAGAAAATAATATTTATATAGGAACAAATCAAGGGGTATATACTAATTCAAGTCCAACAACTGAATTAAAAAAAATAGATGGAGCAATAGGTAACATTACAGTTTTAAAAACAACTAAAAATGGTTTAATTTATGCTGGTAATACAGAAGGAATGATTTTTAAAAGTATTGGGGGTAATCCTTTTAATTTAGTTGAGCAAATAAAAGATGGTGGTATTACAAGTATTGCTGTTGATAATAAAGAAACAATCTTGGTTACTAACAAGAGTAAACAAGTTTATTATAAACGTATTACTATTGCTAATTTTTTACCATATAAGCAAACTTTAGAAACAATAAATACAACAGTAATAATTTTTGGAACAGGGGTTTTAGTTGGTGATAAAGATGGTAATATATGAAAAAGTTATCAAGAAAAAAACTTCACTTTATTCTATGAAAATAAACTTAATTCAATTAATGAATTGATTTATAATTCTAATAATTTTACTATTTATGCAACAACCACTGATGGAATATATAAAAATAAATAATCTAATTTAAAATAACTAATTTTAAGTTAGTTCTTTTTTTAAAATAATTGTAATACTTATTGAAAATTTAATAGTAAAATTATAAATAATTTTAATTTTTTATAATTTTGTTTATTCATAAAACATCTCTAATATTTTATTAGAGATGTTTTTAAAGATACTTTATAAATATATTAAACTTATATATTTGCTTGTAAATTTGATTTATATAAAAAACTATTACTATTTTTTAACTTTAATTTTATTTCTTCTTTAATTATAAAATTAAAAAGGACACTTATATAAAAATTAAATTGTGTTAGTTCTATAATAGACTTGGTGCAAAACCTTTAATTTTAAAAATTTAACGATTATTATTAATATTAAAGGTGATAGTTATTATGTTGAAAAAATATAAAGATGATCAAGAATTTTATAGTTTAGTCGGCATAAAGCCACAAACATTTTATAAAATGTTTGAAATTTTAAAAATTGCTGAGTCTAAACAAAAATATTATGGTGGTAGAAAAAATAAAATTGTAATTGAAGAGCGTTTATTAATGACTTTAGAATATTGAAAAGACTATAGTAGTTATAGAGTTATTGCAAAAAGATATAATATTAGTCATACTAGTTGCATTCGTAATATTTTTTGAATTGAAAATATTTTAATAAAAAGCGGAATTTTTAATTTACCTTGAAAAAAAGATTTAACAAAAAATAAAGGTACTAATAATAATTTGTTAGCTATTGATGATACTGAAACTCCAATTGAAAGAATTAAAAAAGGAAATTATCCCCACATGTACTAGTGTGGAGGAAAAAATGAATTGAAATGAATTCAATAGCATATTTCAAACTGAAAACGATTGTTTGAAATATATAGCGAAGTTGAAAATAATGAAATGCATCAGGTGTGCTTCTTCTAGTTTGAATACTTCTGATTTGAGAAGAATACGATGTTTGAACTGTAACCAAACATTTAGTATTCTTTATGGAACCATTTTTTATAAGTCACAGACCCAAATGACATCTTGGTTTTATCTCATCTTTAGATGAATAAACACAAAGCGTGGCATACCAGCAACCGATGTTGCAAGGGAATTGGGTGTGACCTATAAAACAGCTTGAAGAATGTGTCATGAAATCAGGACTAGAATTGGAAATCAAGATGCAGGTTTCATTGTTGATGGCACAGCACAGATGGATTAAATGTATCTTTCACATTTAGGTTTTAAAAAACAAGGAAGATCCTTGTTGAATAAAACTTTGATTGTTGGAGTTTATGAGAAAACCAGCAACAAACTAATTGTGAAGGTGCTGAAAAATGCAGATGAAAAAAAACCTTTTAAGATTTGCATTGAAACACATTTTTACTGAGTGCTGTCTATTTACGGATTCTTGGAAGGGATATGTAAGTTTCAAAAACTTCTATCCCAAACATGAAATCGTAAATCATGAAGTTGGGTATGTGTCACCAACAGGTGTAAACACAAACCAGATTGAATCAGCATGAAAGCACATCCGACGAACTTTCCGAACACACATAAGAGTTTCAAAGCACAATATTCATTTATATGCAAAAGAATCAGCATATAAATTCAATAACATACCTAGTTTTGAAACTGTAATTTTGTGTTTGATTTAAATACATGCGGGGATAATTTCCTAGGTAGGCTTTTATCTCCATTTATGTGATAAAATTTAAAAATAGTACATAAAGGGATAAAAGCCTTAAAAAAAACTAAAATTACTTTTTTCAGGTAAAAAGAAACATCATTCTCTCAAATCCCAAATAATTATTGATATTTCCAATGGAAAAATTATTTCAACTGCTTTTTGTTTTGGAAGCATTCATGATTTTAAATTGCTTCTAAAATCTAAAACTTTTATTCATCCAGAAAAACAAGTTTTTGTTGATTCAGGTTATCAAGGTATACAAAATATTCATAAAAATACATTTTTGCCATTTAAAAAAAGTAAATACAATCAATTAACACCAATTCAAAAAGAATACAATAAAACTTTAAGTAAAATTAGAATTAAAATTGAACACGTATTTGCTAAACTAAAACGTTTTAAAATTTTAAGTTTAAAATATCGCAATAAAATACGAAGATTTGCATTAAGATTTAATTTAATAACAGGAATATATAATTTTGAATTACCTTAGTTTTGCACCAAGTCTATTAAAAGAAGAAGCAATAAAAAAGAGAGAACTTTTATTACGAAACATGAAATTAGATGCAAAATTTCAAAAGCAAGAACAACAATTAAAAGAATTGAGTATTCAAAATAATTCAGTCGATGATATTCTTACAAAAGAATTAGCAAACACATTATCTACTGTTCCTATGACTTTTGCTACTTTAAATAACGGTAATCCTGTTTCTCAAGATGTAATAAATGCTGCTAATTTAATGTCTATAAGTCCATCTTCAAAACCTGTTGCTGATAAACAAGAAAACCAAAAACCTCTTATTTCTATGTAATATCATATACATTAATGAAACAAATAATAAAATCAGATATAGTTTAAAGGAGGATTACTTATGCATTTTGATCCTATCGAAGACTTGTTTAATGATTTAGGTTCACAGTTTCAGTCTTTTGGAAATGATACTGAAACTTTCTTTAATAATTTTGGTGATAATATAAGTTCAGAATTTGAAGTATTTACAAAAGATTTCAATACTAATTTTCAATCTTTTAGCAATAATGCAAGTAATGTCTTTAATGATCTAGGTAAGGAGTTTCAATCTCTGGGTAATGAAATTACTGAAGGTTTTCAAATTGTTAGTAATGATGTAGATTTTTTTTTAATGATCTAGGTAAGGAGTTTCAATCTCTGAGTAATGAAATTAGTGAAGGTTTTCAAACATTTGTTCATAATTTTGAAACCGCCTTTAAAGATTTTGGTAATAATATAAAAACTTTTTTTAATAATATTGGTAATAATATTGAATCATTTTATAACGGTATTACTTCATTTTTTTTAGGAATTGAAAATTTAATTAAAATTATGCCCTATGCAATTAGTGGAGTAATTGGATCAGATAGCATTTAAGATTTATAAAGCAAGAAAGTCAATGTTAAAAAATGAAAGAATAAGAAAAATATATAAAATTTGTAAAAATCAAGAACTAAATAATGATATTAAAAATGTTAATTTTGATAAATTAAAACCAGTAGTAAATAATACAAAACTTACAACAAGTAAATCAAAAAAGTTTACTAAAAAAATTTGGGACGGTAACAAAAACGGATGATATAATTACTTTTTAAACATTTCTTTAAAATTATAAACAAGAAATAATTGTAATTATATGCAATTTTAAATACATCTTACTACTAAATTAAATGAATTACAATTAAAATACAAATATTAAAAAAATGAAAAATAAAATTAATATTTATACACAACAAAAATTCTTATTAAATTAAAATTTAATAAGTTTTTAAAATTTTAATAAAAAAATTAATTAAGTTATGTTTTTAAATTTATTTTATTACATTTAAAAATAACCATTTTAATATAAATATTTATGTTATAAGTTCTATTACCAAGCATTTCTTTTAAAATATGTCAAATATTACCTTCTGTAAAACAACCTATATTCCACTTTGCACCTTGATTTTCAATAACTTGTTTATTATTTTTAAAATAAATATTGTTTTTTTAATTTTTTATGGTTTTTTAATATTTCATTCATATATTTTATTAACTCATCATATTGACCATTTTCAATAAAATTTCTACAAATCTTATATTCATATCAATATTTTCGTTTATTTCCAGCGATTATTCTAACATATAATTTTTTAACTAAATGGAATTTATCTAAAACAAAATTTGCACCTAAATAATCAGCAACTTCTTTAATTCATCCTGCACTATCTCCACAAATAATAATTTTTGCTTGGTCAAAATTTTCAAAAAATCTATTTCCTTGTTCTTTGATAAATTCAGCAGTTTTTTTAACACCAATTGCTGTTTTTGTTGGTCTTATTATTATATCTGCTCTTTTATTAACTAATTTATGATTAACATTATCTGTACAAAATAATACCAAACGCATTGAATATTTACCAGAATTGCGTTTAAATTTTCAAAATTTTCGATGTCCATCATCAATACTAATATAAATAAATTGATTTGGTTCTAATTTTATTTTAGGAACATCTAATTTATTAACTTGATATTCTTGAAATAATCTACTAATACTTGTTGTACTAAATTTTGTTTGCTTCATAGTATGTAAAATATCAACATATCTTTTTCCGTCAGCAAAATGTTCAACAACATTATTTTTGATATCCTGACAAGTTCTTTTATATTTAGGTAATTCTGATTCTTCATCTAATAAACAAACTCTTACTCATTAGACTTGGTGCAAAACTAAGGTAATTCAAAATTATATATTCCTGCTATTAAATTAAATCTTAATGCAAATCTTCGTATTTTATTGCGATATTTTAAACTTAAAATTTTAAAACGTTTTAGTTTAGCAAATACGTGTTCAATTTTAATTCTAATTTTACTTAAAGTTTTATTGTATTCTTTTTGAATTGGTGTTAATTGATTGTATTTACTTTTTTTAAATGGCAAAAATTTATTTTTATGAATATTTTGTATACCTTGATAACCCGAATCAACAAAAACTTGTTTTTCTGGATGAATAAAAGTTTTAGATTTTAGAAGCAATTTAAAATCATGAATGCTTCCAAAACAAAAAGCAGTTGAAATAATTTTTCCATTGGAAATATCAATAATTATTTGGGATTTGAGAGAATAGACTTGGTGCAAAACCTTTAATTTTAACAATTTAACGATTATTATTAATATTAAAGGTGATAGTTATTATGTTGAAAAAATATAAAGATGATCAAGAATTTTATAGTTTAGTCGGCATAAAGCCACAAACATTTTATAAAATGCTTGAAATTTTAAAAATTGCTGAGTCTAAACAAAAATATTATGGTGGTAGAAAAAATAAAATTGTAATTGAAGAGCGTTTATTAATGACTTTAGAATATTGAAAAGACTATAGTAGTTATAGAGTTATTGCAAAAAGATATAATATTAGTCATACTAGTTGCATTCGTAATATTTTTTGAATTGAAAATATTTTAATAAAAAGCGGAATTTTTAATTTACCTGGAAAAAAAGATTTAACAAAAAATAAAGGTACTAATAATAATTTGTTAGCTATTGATGCTACTGAAACTCCAATTGAAAGAATTAAAAAAAACTAAAATTACTTTTTTCAGGTAAAAAGAAACATCATTCTCTCAAATCCCAAATAATTATTGATATTTCCAATGGAAAAATTATTTCAACTGCTTTTTGTTTTGGAAGCATTCATGATTTTAAATTGCTTCTAAAATCTAAAACTTTTATTCATCCAGAAAAAAAGTTTTTGTTGATTCAGGTTATCAAGGTATACAAAATATTCATAAAAATACATTTTTGCCATTTAAAAAAAGTAAATACAATCAATTAACACCAATTCAAAAAGAATACAATAAAACTTTAAGTAAAATTAGAATTAAAATTGAACACGTATTTGCTAAACTAAAACGTTTTAAAATTTTAAGTTTAAAATATCGCAATAAAATACGAAGATTTGCATTAAGATTTAATTTAATAGCAGGAATATATAATTTTGAATTACCTTAGTTTTGCACCAAGTCTAATGATGTTTCTTTTTACCTGAAAAAAGTAATTTTAGTTTTTTTTAAGGCTTTTATCCCTTTATGTACTATTTTTAAATTTTATCACATAAACGGAGATAAAAGCCTACCTAGGAAATTATCCCCGCATGTATTTAAATCAAACACAAAATTACAGTTTCAAAACTAGGTATGTTATTGAATTTATACGCTGATTCTTTTGCATATAAATGAATATTGTTCTTTGAAACTCTTATGTGTGTTCGGAAAGTTCGTCGGATGTGCTTTCATGCTGATTCAATCCGGTTTGTGTTTACACCTGTTGGTGACACATACCCAACTTCATGATTTACGATTTCATGTTTGGGATAGAAGTTTTTGAAACTTACATATCCCTTCCAAGAATCCGTAAATAGACAGCACTCAGTAAAAATGTGTTTCAATGCAAATCTTAAAAGGTTTTTTTCATCTGCATTTTTCAGCACCTTCACAATTAGTTTGTTGCTGGTTTTCTCATAAACTCCAACAATCAAAGTTTTATTCAACAAGGATCTTCCTTGTTTTTTAAAACCTAAATGTGAAAGATACATTTCATCCATCTGTGCTGTGCCATCAACAATGAAACCTGCATCTTGATTGCCAATTCTAGTCCTGATTTCATGACACATTCTTCAAGCTGTTTTATAGGTCACACCCAATTCCCTTGCAACATCGGTTGCTGGTATGCCATGCTTTGTGTTTATTCATCTAAAGATGAGATAAAACCAAGATGTCATTTGGGTCTGTGACTTATAAAAAATGGTTCCATAAAGAATACTAAATGTTTGGTTACAGTTCAAACATCGTATTCTTCTCAAATCAGAAGTATTCAAACTAGAAGAAGCACACCCGATGCATTTCATTATTTTCAACTTCGCTATATATTTCAAACAATCGTTTTCAGTTTGAAATATGCTATTGAATTCATTTCAATTCATTTTTTCCTCCACACTAGTACATGTGGGGATAATTTCCTTTTTTAATTCTTTCAATTGGAGTTTCAGTATCATCAATAGCTAACAAATTATTATTAGTACCTTTATTTTTTGTTAAATCTTTTTTTTTGGGTAAATTAAAAATTCCGCTTTTTATTAAAATATTTTCAATTAAAAAAATATTACGAATGCAACTAGTATGACTAATATTATATCTTTTTGCAATAACTCTATAACTACTATAGTCTTTTCAATATTCTAAAGTCATTAATAAACGCTCTTCAATTACAATTTTATTTTTTCTACCACCATAATATTTTTGTTTAGACTCAGCAATTTTTAAAATTTCAAGCATTTTATAAAATGTTTGTGGCTTTATGCCGACTAAACTATAAAATTCTTGATCATCTTTATATTTTTTCAACATAATAACTATCACCTTTAATATTAATAATAATCGTTAAATTGTTAAAATTAAAGGTTTTGCACCAAGTCTATTTTTGCCATTTAAAAAAAGTAAATACAATCAATTAACACCAATGCAAAAAGAATACAATAAAACTTTAAGTAAAATTAGAATTAAAATTGAACACGTATTTGCTAAACTAAAACGTTTTAAAATTTTAAGTTTAAAATATCGCAATAAAATACGAAGATTTGCATTAAGATTTAATTTAATAGCAGGAATATATAATTTTGAATTACCTTAGTTTTGCACCAAGTCTAATGAAAAAAATAATGAATTAAAAGTTTATATTCTTAAAAATGATCAACTTGCTGAAAAATATACTTTAAGTTCACATCAATTATTAGCAATGACTTTTGACAAAGAAAATAATATTTATATAGGAACAAATCAAGGGGTATATACTAATTCAAGTCCAACAACTGAATTAAAAAAAATAGATGGGGCAATAGGTAACATTACAGTTTTAAAAACAACTAAAAATGGTTTAATTTATGCTGGTAATACAGAAGGAATGATTTTTAAAAGTATTGGGGGTAATCCTTTTAATTTAGTTGAGCAAATAAAAGATGGTGGTATTACAAGTATTGCTGTTGATAATAAAGAAACAATCTTGGTTACTAACAAGAGTAAACAAGTTTATTATAAACGTATTACTATTGCTAATTTTTTACCATATAAGCAAACTTTAGAAACAATAAATACAACAGTAACAATTTTTGGAACAGGGGTTTTAGTTGGTGATAAAGATGGTAATATATGAAAAAGTTATCAAGAAAAAAACTTCACTTTATTCTATGAAAATAAACTTAATTCAATTAATGAATTGATTTATAATTCTAATAATTTTACTATTTATGCAACAACCACTGATGGAATATATAAAAATAAATAATCTAATTTAAAATAACTAATTTTAAGTTAGTTCTTTTTTTAAAATAATTGTAATACTTATTGAAAATTTAATAGTAAAATTATAAATAATTTTAATTTTTTATAATTTTGTTTATTCATAAAACATCTCTAATATTTTATTAGAGATGTTTTTAAAGATACTTTATAAATATATTAAACTTATATATTTGCTTGTAAATTTGATTTATATAAAAAACTATTACTATTTTTTAACTTTAATTTTATTTCTTCTTTAATTGTAAAATTAAAAAGGACACTTATATAAAAATTAAATTGTGTTAGTTCTATAATAGACTTGGTGCAAAACCTTTAATTTTAACAATTTAACGATTATTATTAATATTAAAGGTGATAGTTATTATGTTGAAAAAATATAAAGATGATCAAGAATTTTATAGTTTAGTCGGCATAAAGCCACAAACATTTTATAAAATGCTTGAAATTTTAAAAATTGCTGAGTCTAAACAAAAATATTATGGTGGTAGAAAAAATAAAATTGTAATTGAAGAGCGTTTATTAATGACTTTAGAATATTGAAAAGACTATATTAGTTATAGAGTTATTGCAAAAAGATATAATATTAGTCATACTAGTTGCATTCGTAATATTTTTTGAATTGAAAATATTTTAATAAAAAGCGGAATTTTTAATTTACCCGGAAAAAAAGATTTAACAAAAAATAAAGGTACTAATAATAATTTGTTAGCTATTGATGCTACTGAAACTCCAATTGAAATAATTAAAAAAAACTAAAATTACTTTTTTCAGGTAAAAAGAAACATCATTCTCTCAAATCCCAAATAATTATTGATATTTCCAATGGAAAAATTATTTCAACTGCTTTTTGTTTTGGAAGCATTCATGATTTTAAATTGCTTCTAAAATCTAAAACTTTTATTCATCCAGAAAAACAAGTTTTTGTTGATTCAGGTTATCAAGGTATACAAAATATTCATAAAAATACATTTTTGCCATTTAAAAAAAGTAAATACAATCAATTAACACCAATTCAAAAAGAATACAATAAAACTTTAAGTAAAATTAGAATTAAAATTGAACACGTATTTGCTAAACTAAAACGTTTTAAAATTTTAAGTTTAAAATATCGCAATAAAATACGAAGATTTGCATTAAGATTTAATTTAATAGCAGGAATATATAATTTTGAATTACCTTAGTTTTGCACCAATTCTAATGTATTAATCAAGGTTTTTCTGAGGTAAAAGCACAATATTCTTTTAATTTTCACAAAAAATCTTGATATTACTTTTAATTTAAAATTAAAAGTAATATTTTTATATCAGGGGTGATTTTTTGTGACTAATAATGAATTAATTGATGTTTTAAAAAACAAAAAAGATGAAGAATTTATAAAAATTATTAGACATTTTAAAAATAGAATTAAACAAATTGAGAAAAAAGAAAAATTAGATGCAATTGATAAAACATTTAAAGAAAAAGGAATTCAATGTCCAAATTGTAAATCTTATTGATGTGTAAAAAATGGTTTTAAGAATAATAAGCAAAAATATTTATGCAAAGATTGTAAAAGTAGCTTTGATGCTTTAAGAAATCATTTTTTACATTGAAGTCATTTATCTCATGAACAATGAGATTGAATAATTTGATTGTCATTGTTAGGTAAATTTGCTTATACTATTTCTCAATTTGCTAAAATTTCAAAAACATCAGCATGATTTAATCGTCAAAAATTTATGAAATCATCACAATTAGCAAAAACACAAAAACCATTCACAAAATTAAAAGGTAGAATTGAAATTGATGAAACTTTTATCAAAGAAATTCATAAAGGAAATTTCAAAAATCCAGATGATCCAAGAAAAAAATGAATTGAAGAAAATGCTAAAGATTTAAACTGTTGTATTGAAATGGCAATTGATGAAAATAAAAATATTTATGCTCAAACAACAAATACTAAAAGATTAACAAAAAAATGAGTACAAGAAAATTTAACATCTAAGCTTATCGAAGAAAAATCAATTATAGTTTGTGATATGCAAATACTATATGATACAGTAGCTAAACAAACAAAACGTACTCTCAAGAAATTTAAATCAAAAGAAAATAAAGAATTAAATTATAAAAATTTAAGTAATATCAGTAAAATACAATCAAGTTTAAAAGAATTTATTACTCATTATCATGGCATTGGATTTACCAATATTCAAAATTACCTCAATTTATGAAAATTTAAATACCAACATTATAAAATATCACCTTATGCAAAATCTGAAGCATTATATTTCAGTTTGTAAAAAAAATAAATCCCAAAATTAAATAAAATCAAATTTTAGGCCAGGTTGATGATTTTTTTTTATTTCATCAAGAGTTTTTTTGAAAATTAAAACAATATTCTATTCAAGAGCAAATAACTAAGCATATAGTAGAAAGTTTTTTAATTAAAGAACAAGAACAAAAAATTGTAAATGAAATAAATCAATTTGATTTTATAAATGCACCATCAACTAGCACCGGTATATATCATTTACCATCATTTAAAATACAACTTAACTTATAATTACATTTATTTAGATTATTATTTACAAAAAAAATGTCATAATATAATATTGTAAATTAATAAGTGAAGAACAACTAAGTAAGTTATATAAAAACCATTCTTTTCAGAATGGTTTTTATATAACTATATTTTAATGTTTTATTAAATTTATTATTAGGAAATTATTTTTTACCTAATAATGTAAACATTTTCTTTTTGTATACTTCAACACCGGGTTGGTTAAATGGGTCAACACCTAATAATTTTGCACTAACAGCACAAGCCTTCATAAAGAAATAACTAGCATAACCAAACATTTTGCCATCCATTTTATCCCATTCTAATAAAATATTTGGTGTTTTTCCTACTATTTCATCACTATGAGCTTCAATAGTTCCTTGTAAGGCAATATTATTAATTTCATGTAAAGAATGTTTTGTTAAATAGTTTAATTGATCATTGTTTTCTTTATCAAGTGGAATTTTGATATCTTCATTAGGTTTTTTGATTTTTATTACTGTTTCAAAAAAAATTTTTGAACCTTCTTGAATAAATTGGCCCATTGAATGTAAATCAGTTGAAAAAACAACACTAGCTGGTAATAATCCTTTGCCATCCTTACCTTCTGACTCACCAAATAATTGTTTTCATCATTCACATAACATTTGCATTTGTAATTCATAGCTTACTAAAATTTCAACTGCTTTATTATTAGTTTTATGTAAATGATAGCGAGAAACTGCATATAAATAGGCATCATTAACATCAATTTTATCACTTTTACATTCTTTTGCTGCTAATTGCGCACCAGCAATAATTTCTTCACAGTTAATTCCTGCTACCATCATCGGAAAAATACCAACAGGAGTTAAAACAGAGTATCTACCACCGATATTATCGGGAATAACAAAGCTTTCATATCCTTCTGCTTTTTCCAAATCATGGAGTACTCCTCTTGTTTTATCAGTAGTAGCGATAATTCTGTTATTAACAATATTCTTATTTTTCTTTTGTTTAATTAATAGTTCTTTTAACAAACGAAAGGCAATTGCTGGTTCAGTAGTAGTTCCTGATTTAGAAATAACATTAATGGCAAATTCTTTATCTTTTAAATATGATAAAACTTGGTGAACATAAGTTGAACTCATGGTATTACCCATATAAATTACTTTAACAGGAGCCGTATTATTAAATAAACCTTGCACCATATCAATTCCTGCTCTAGCACCTAAGTATGATCCACCAATACCAATTACTACTAAAACTTGTATTTCTTTTTGTAGTTTCAATGCTAGAGTTTTCATTCGTTTTCAAGACTCTTGAAAAGTAATGTCTTTTTGGTATGCAACTGGAAAATCAATTCATCCTAATCAACCATCTTCATTTTTAGCATTACTTTCCAGTTCAGCGTTAATGACCGTTACTTTTTCTTGATATAAAGTTGATAATTCTTTCATATCTAAATTAGTAAACTTTAAATTAGTTTTTATCACTATTCTATAACCTCCTTATAGTATTTAAAATTAAAATATTAATTCGTAATAATACTATTTAATATTTATAATAAAAATATAGTTGTAAAAATTTTAGATTGCAAGAAAAAAATAAAAAATATTGCCATTAAATAGCAATATTTTTTATTATTTGAAAGAAAAATAGTATTTTAATTATTTTCTTCTTTTTTAAATCAATTATCAACAGTTTCTCTTATTGGTGCAAATCCTTTACCATTTTCTTCAATTGAAGAATTATTCTTTGCAACTAATCCTTGTTCTTTTGTACTTAAACTTAATTGTTGTTTAGTATGATCAATACCTGTTATTTCTGCTTTAACTGATGTACCAATTGTAAAATAATCACTAACATTTTTAACAAATTTAGGGGTAATACGACTAATGTGAATTAAACCAGAAAATCCATTTGGACACTTACAAAAAACTCCAAATTCCTTTATTCCAGTTGGAGTTACGGTAATAATGTCACCAACTTGAAATTGTTGAACATTTGATTCATTTTCTTCATTTTTAATAATTGTACTCATAATAAGTTAATTCCTCTTTCTTTTGTATAATTTAATAATACATAAAAATATTATAACATTATATTTAATCTTGAAGTTAAAATTAATAATATTAATTTTATGAATTTTTAAACATTAGAATGAGAAATTATTAATTGATTTTAAATTTAAAGATTATTAAAATATTAAATTTGTTAGCAATTTCTTTATTTTTAAAGAAATGAATGTTACTTGTAACAATATTACTAATTTTTTTTAATTTTTTTCTTTATTTTATACTTAAAATGGTAAGTTAATATAGATATTTTATTTTATAAATATTATTAAAAATATTAGGATTTATTATAATAATCCTGATTTTTCAAGTAATTATTCTAGAAAAGTTCCTTTGATTTTTTTTAATGCACCTCTACGGAAAATTTTTAAGATGAGAGGAACTTGTATATCATTAATTTTTTTCTTATCTCATAAAATATGAGTTGAATTCAATAGTAATCTAATATCATATGCTGAAGCAAAAACTTCTGGTATTCCTCTATCAACCTTTAATAATTTATAGACAGCTTCCATAGCAGTTCTCACTGAATATTCGGTTGTAAAAACTGTATCATCTTCAGTTTCACTAAAATTACCAATAAATGCTAAATTTTTTGAACCTTCCGGAACTACTAAAGGACGATCACCAATTTCTCTTGGCATAAAGTATGAAGTAATAAATGGCATATAAACCGGTACCGCATTACATGAGTTTTTAGCAAGTTGAAAGATTTCTCCTTCAGGAACGCCAATATGATATAATCACTCTTGAGCTACCAATGCCAGAACATTCAGTAATACTTTTTTTAATATAATCTCCTTCTTTATTTGAAAGTAATCCATAGATTCAAACAACTAATTGATCATCTGATTGGCTTTTAAAGTGTGGTTGACGATTTAAGGTATAACTTAAAATTCAACTTGAATCGATAGCAGTAACAATTCCACCAGTTACAACTTTTTTAGCATATGGATCTCTTTTGCTGATTTTTTCAATATAAGGTGCTATTTTTTTATCTAGAGTTGTTAATGTTGCTGAGATAAATCAACTTTCTTTTGGTAAATTTGCATAAAATTTTTCTGGTTTTCCAAAATCTTTACTTTGCTTTGCCAAATTTTCTTTTAATTTTCAAAAAAACTCTTGATGAAATAAAAAAAATCATCAACCTGGCCTAAAATTTGATTTTATTTAATTTTGGGATTTATTTTTTTTACAAACCGAAATATAATGCTTCAGATTTTGCATAAGGGGATATTTTATAATGTTGGTATTTAAATTTTCATAAATTGAGGTAATTTTGAATATTGGTAAATCCAATGCCATGATAATGAGTAATAAATTCTTTTAAACTTGATTGTATTTTACTGATATTACTTAAATTTTTATAATTTAATTCTTTATTTTCTTTTGATTTAAATTTCTTGAGAGTACATTTTGTTTGTTTAGCTACTGTATCATATAGTATTTGCATATCACAAACTATAATTGATTTTTCTTCGATAAGCTTAGATGTTAAATTTTCTTGTACTCATTTTTTTGTTAATCTTTTAGTATTTGTTGTTTGAGCATCAATATTTTTATTTTCATCAATTGCCATTTCAATACAACAGTTTAAATCTTTAGCATTTTCTTCAATTCATTTTTTTCTTGGATCATCTGGATTTTTGAAATTTCCTTTATGAATTTCTTTGATAAAAGTTTCATCAATTTCAATTCTACCTTTTAATTTTGTGAATGGTTTTTGTGTTTTTGCTAATTGTGATGATTTCATAAATTTTTGACGATTAAATCATGCTGATGTTTTTGAAATTTTAGCAAATTGAGAAATAGTATAAGCAGATTGACCTAACAATGACAATCAAATTATTCAATCTCATTGTTCATGAGATAAATGACTTCAATAGACTTGGTGCAAAACTAAGGTAATTCAAAATTATATATTCCTGCTATTAAATTAAATCTTAATGCAAATCTTCGTATTTTATTGCGATATTTTAAACTTAAAATTTTAAAACGTTTTAGTTTAGCAAATACGTGTTTAATTTTAATTCTAATTTTACTTAAAGTTTTATTGTATTCTTTTTGAATTGGTGTTAATTGATTGTATTTACTTTTTTTAAATGGCAAAAATGTATTTTTATGAATATTTTGTATACCTTGATAACCTGAATCAACAAAAACTTGTTTTTCTGGATGAATAAAAGTTTTAGATTTTAGAAGCAATTTAAAATAATGAATGCTTCCAAAACAAAAAGCAGTTGAAATAATTTTTCCATTGGAAATATCAATAATTATTTGGGATTTGAGAGAATGATGTTTCTTTTTACCTGAAAAAAGTAATTTTAGTTTTTTTTAATTCTTTCAATTGGAGTTTCAGTAGCATCAATAGCTAACAAATTATTATTAGTACCTTTATTTTTTGTTAAATCTTTTTTTCCAGGTAAATTAAAAATTCCGCTTTTTATTAAAATATTTTCAATTCAAAAAATATTACGAATGCAACTAGTATGACTAATATTATATCTTTTTGCAATAACTCTATAACTACTATAGTCTTTTCAATATTCTAAAGTCATTAATAAACGCTCTTCAATTACAATTTTATTTTTTCTACCACCATAATATTTTTGTTTAGACTCAGCAATTTTTAAAATTTCAAACATTTTATAAAATGTTTGTGGCTTTATGCCGACTAAACTATAAAATTCTTGATCATCTTTATATTTTTTCAACATAATAACTATCACCTTTAATATTAATAATAATCGTTAAATTGTTAAAATTAAAGGTTTTGCACCAAGTCTAATAAAATTTATTTCAAAGTTACAAAAAGGAACAGTTAAAACCATTACTTTTGATCGTGGTAAAGAATTTAGTAAATGAAGATTAATCGAAAAAATTTGTAATGTCAAAATTTATTTTGCAGATCCTGGTAAACTTTGACAAAGGGGTTTAAATGAAAATAATAATGGTATTTTAAGAAGATATTTACCAAAATCTACAGATCTATCTTTTAATTTTCACAAAAAATCTTGATATTACTTTTAATTTAAAATTAAAAGTAATATTTTTATATCAGGGGTGATTTTTTGTGACTAATAATGAATTAATTGATGTTTTAAAAAACAAAAAAGATGAAGAATTTATAAAAATTATTAGACATTTTAAAAATAGAATTAAACAAATTGAGAAAAAAGAAAAATTAGATGCAATTGATAAAAAATTTAAAGAAAAAGGAATTCAATGTCCAAATTGTAAATCTTATTGATGTGTAAAAAATGGTTTTAAGAATAATAAGCAAAAATATTTATGCAAAGATTGTAAAAGTAGCTTTGATGCTTTAAGAAATCATTTTTTACATTAGACTTGGTGCAAAACTAAGGTAATTCAAAATTATATATTCCTGCTATTAAATTAAATCTTAATGCAAATCTTCGTATTTTATTGCGATATTTTAAAATTAAAATTTTAAAACGTTTTAGTTTAGCCAATACGTGTTCAATTTTAATTCTAATTTTACTTAAAGTTTTATTGTATTCTTTTTGAATTGGTGTTAATTGATTGTATTTACTTTTTTTAAATGGCAAAAATTTATTTTTATGAATATTTTGTATACCTTGATAACCCGAATCAACAAAAACTTGTTTTTCTGGATGAATAAAAGTTTTAGATTTTAGAAGCAATTTAAAATCATGAATGCTTCCAAAACAAAAAGCAGTTGAAATAATTTTTCCATTGGAAATATCAATAATTATTTGGGATTTGAGAGAATGATGTTTCTTTTTACCTGAAAAAAGTAATTTTAGTTTTTTTTAATTCTTTCAATTGGAGTTTCAGTAGCATCAATAGCTAACAAATTATTATTAGTACCTTTATTTTTTGTTAAATCTTTTTTTCCAGGTAAATTAAAAATTCCGCTTTTTATTAAAATATTTTCAATTCAAAAAATATTACGAATGCAACTAGTATGACTAATATTATATCTTTTTGCAATAACTCTATAACTACTATAGTCTTTTCAATATTCTAAAGTCATTAATAAACGCTCTTCAATTACAATTTTATTTTTTCTACCACCATAATATTTTTGTTTAGACTCAGCAATTTTTAAAATTTCAAACATTTTATAAAATGTTTGTGGCTTTATGCCGACTAAACTATAAAATTCTTGATCATCTTTATATTTTTTCAACATAATAACTATCACCTTTAATATTAATAATAATCGTTAAATTGTTAAAATTAAAGGTTTTGCACCAAGTCTATTACAAATTTTTTCGATTAATCTTCATTTACTAAATTCTTTACCACGATCAAAAGTAATGGTTTTAACTGTTCCTTTTTGTAACTTTGAAATAAATTTTATTATACTTTTCGTAATATTTTCTGATTTATGATTTTTAGTTACTAAAGGAATTGTGGTTTTTGATCATATATCAGCCAAAGTAATAATAGAACTTTTATGATCTTTGCCAATGATAGTATCACCTTCTAAATGACCAAATTCTTGTATATTTTTAATATTAGGAATGATTAAATTTCTTTCATGAATAGACTTACAATTATTAATTTTGCCACTAGTTTCTTTTTGTTTGTGAGATTTATTTTTGCCTTTTCTCAATAAGTTATTTTCATCAAAACCCATTCGATTTGTTTTAAACATGTTATATAAAGTTTTTGTTGAAATACTTTTTATTTTATTTTCCTTTAAAAAGTTAGCCATTATATCAAGAGCATACTTTTTAGTAATTAACAAATGATTAATACTATTAATTTCTGTTAAAGTTAAAATTATTAATTTTCTGCCTGTATTTTGTTTATTTTTTTGAAATTGATTCAATATTTCTAATGGCAATAAGTTTTTATTTAATAATCTACAAACTCTATGTACAGTTGATTTACTATAATCAACAATTTTTGCTATTTTACGAATCGAAAATCCATAATTTTTATATTCTTTTATTGCTATTATTGATTCAATACTCAGATACTTATACATTGCGCTAATTCCTTTCTTTTCTTAATTATAGAACTAACGCAATTTAATTTTTATATAAGTGTCCTTTTTAATTTTACAATTAAAGATTTAAAAAAATCATATAAAATAAAAGTTACTAATGAAAGTTACAATTTTTTTATCTAAATTTATTTAAGTAACATTAATAAATATAGTATTAAAATTTTTTTAATCGAAAATAGTATAATTAAAGGTGATAATATTTAAAATATAAATAAGAATGATTTTATTTCTCCATTTTATGTTAAAGGAAAAATTATCAAAGTTGATAATACAACTGTTAGTCAAATTAAAAAATGTTAAAAAAGAAAAAGAGAATTAGCCAAATATGAAAATAAAATATTAAAAATAGAAAATATAAATAAAGATGTTATTTTGGAAATTTATGAAAGAATGTTTGAACAAGTAAAAGCTGAAGTTAATTACTTACATAATAGACTTGGTGCAAAACTAAGGTAATTCAAAATTATATATTCCTGCTATTAAATTAAATCTTAATGCAAATCTTCGTATTTTATTGCGATATTTTAAACTTAAAATTTTAAAACGTTTTAGTTTAGCAAATACGTGTTCAATTTTAATTCTAATTTTACTTAAAGTTTTATTGTATTCTTTTTGAATTGGTGTTAATTGATTGTATTTACTTTTTTTAAATGGCAAAAATGTATTTTTATGAATATTTTGTATACCTTGATAACCCGAATCAACAAAAACTTGTTTTTCTGGATGAATAAAAGTTTTAGATTTTAGAAGCAATTTAAAATCATGAATGCTTCCAAAACAAAAATCAGTTGAAATAATTTTTCCATTGGAAATATCAATAATTATTTGGGATTTGAGAGAATGATGTTTATTTTTACCTGAAAAAAGTAATTTTATTTTTTTTAATTCTTTCAATTGGAGTTTCAGTAGCATCAATAGCTAACAAATTATTATTAGTACCTTTATTTTTTGTTAAATCTTTTTTTCCAGGTAAATTAAAAATTCCGCTTTTTATTAAAATATTTTCAATTCAAAAAATATTACGAATGCAACTAGTATGACTAATATTAGATCTTTTTGCAATAACTCTATAACTACTATAGTCTTTTCAATATTCTAAAGTCATTAATAAACGCTCTTCAATTACAATTTTATTTTTTCTACCACCATAATATTTTTGTTTAGACTCAGCAATTTTTAAAATTTCAAGCATTTTATAAAATGTTTGTGGCTTTATGCCGACTAAACTATAAAATTCTTGATCATCTTTATATTTTTTCAACATAATAACTATCACCTTTAATATTAATAATAATCGTTAAATTGTTAAAATTAAAGGTTTTGCACCAAGTCTATTGAAGTCATTTATCTCATGAACAATGAGATTGAATAATTTGATTGTCATTGTTAGGTCAATCTGCTTATACTATTTCTCAATTTGCTAAAATTTCAAAAACATCAGCATGATTTAATCGTCAAAAATTTATGAAATCATCACAATTAGCAAAAACACAAAAACCATTCACAAAATTAAAAGGTAGAATTGAAATTGATGAAACTTTTATCAAAGAAATTCATAAAGGAAATTTCAAAAATCCAGATGATCCAAGAAAAAAATGAATTGAAGAAAATGCTAAAGATTTAAACTGTTGTATTGAAATGGCAATTGATGAAAATAAAAATATTTATGCTCAAACAACAAATACTAAAAGATTAACAAAAAAATGAGTACAAGAAAATTTAACATCTAAGCTTATCGAAGAAAAATCAATTATAGTTTGTGATATGCAAATACTATATGATACAGTAGCTAAACAAACAAAATGTACTCTCAAGAAATTTAAATCAAAAGAAAATAAAGAATTAAATTATAAAAATTTAAGTAATATCAGTAAAATACAATCAAGTTTAAAAGAATTTATTACTCATTATCATGGCATTGGATTTACCAATATTCAAAATTACCTCAATAGACTTGGTGCAAAACCTTTAATTTTAACAATTTAACGATTATTATTAATATTAAAGGTGATAGTTATTATGTTGAAAAAATATAAAGATGATCAAGAATTTTATAGTTTAGTCGGCATAAAGCCACAAACATTTTATAAAATGCTTGAAATTTTAAAAATTGCTGAGTCTAAACAAAAATATTGTGGTGGTAGAAAAAATAAAATTGTAATTGAAGAGCGTTTATTAATGACTTTAGAATATTGAAAAGACTATAGTAGTTATAGAGTTATTGCAAAAAGATATAATATTAGTCATACTAGTTGCATTCGTAATATTTTTTGAATTGAAAATATTTTAATAAAAAGCGGAATTTTTAATTTACCTGGAAAAAAAGATTTAACAAAAAATAAAGGTACTAATAATAATTTGTTAGCTATTGATGCTACTGAAACTCCAATTGAAAGAATTAAAAAAAACTAAAATTACTTTTTTCAGGTAAAAAGAAACATCATTCTCTCAAATCCCAAATAATTATTGATATTTCCAATGGAAAAATTATTTCAACTGCTTTTTGTTTTGGAAGCATTCATGATTTTAAATTGATTCTAAAATCTAAAACTTTTATTCATCCAGAAAAACAAGTTTTTGTTGATTCGGGTTATCAAGGTATACAAAATATTCATAAAAATACATTTTTGCCATTTAAAAAAAGTAAATACAATCAATTAACACCAATTCAAAAAGAATACAATAAAACTTTAAGTAAAATTAGAATTAAAATTGAACACGTATTTGCTAAACTAAAACGTTTTAAAATTTTAAGTTTAAAATATCGCAATAAAATACGAAGATTTGCATTAAGATTTAATTTAATAGCAGGAATATATAATTTTGAATTACCTTAGTTTTGCACCAAGTCTAATGTAAAAAATGATTTCTTAAAGCATCAAAGCTACTTTTACAATCTTTGCATAAATATTTTTGCTTATTATTCTTAAAAACATTTTTTACACATCAATAAGATTTACAATTTGGACATTGAATTCCTTTTTCTTTAAATTTTTTATCAATTGCATCTAATTTTTCTTTTTTCTCAATTTGTTTAATTCTATTTTTAAAATGTCTAATAATTTTTATAAATTCTTCATCTTTTTTGTTTTTTAAAACATCAATTAATTCATTATTAGTCACAAAAAATCACCCCTGATATAAAAATATTACTTTTAATTTTAAATTAAAAGTAATATCAAGATTTTTTGTGAAAATTAAAAAAATTTTCTCATAATTCTCAACTTCCACCTAATTGGAGTTGTTCACTAATTGGTGCTGGAGTATTATGATCACCATATGTTGTACTTTCAGTAATACTGCCATTAGTTACAAAAACGAAATCGTTTTCTTTGAATATTATTTGTTGTTCTTTATTCTTTTTTTGAAAAATGATTTTTTTTGCAATTTTTTCTTTATTTTCATTTTCTGAAATTATAATTTTTTTTACTATTGTTTCATAGTGAAAAACAACACCTTGTTCTTCTAAGTGAGAAATTAATGGTAAAACAAGTGATTCGTATTGATTGTATTTTGTAAATTTAAGTGCTGATAAATCTGGTAATCCACCAAGATGATGAATGAATCTCATAATATATCTTCTCATTTCCATAGCACTATGTCATTTTTCAAAAGCAAACATTGATGATCAATATCATCAAAAATTTGATTTAAAAAAATCTTCCGGAAATACTTCTTCGATTGTTTTATTACTTAGATTTACTTCTTTTGTTAAAAATAATTCAATTATTTTTTTACAAGCCTCTTCATTTAAAGTAAACTTACCATCATCTTCTGTTCTTTTCCTTTGTTGATGAATAAGTCGACACTTAGAATAATTTGTATCTTCTTTATTTAATCAGTAAAATTCATCTAAAACTGAAGCCCCTTCAATTTCTAAAGATGGAATAGAGCGAAATAAATCTCATAGACATTCAAAATGGTTTTCCATTTCTCGTCCACCACGACTAATGAAGCCCTTATCTGGATTTAAAATCCCATCTAAACTACCACCAGCAATACTTAATTCTTCAAAAATATGGATATTTTCTGGATTCATTTTTGCATCTCTGATTAAAAATGTATCAGCGGCTAAAGAAGCAAATCCTGCTCCTACTAAAAATGCTTTTTTATCTTCTATTTCTTGTGCTGGTTTGGGTTGTGCAAATGCTTCATAATTTCCATTTTGTTTAATTTTATTAGTAATAAAATGAGCTAACTGCATACCAATTACTTTTGATGGTATTTCAGTTGGATGAACAGTATTGACAAAAAAGTAGTTATTAACTGTATCTAAAGTCACCCCTGGATTTAATTTGGGTTGTAAAATCACATCTTTTAAAAATGATTCATAAAAACTAATATCACTAGCTCCTTCTTTAATATTCATTCCTCTTTTACCTAAATCATTTAATGTTTGTTTAACAACTGACGAAAGTTCAAAATCATTAATTTGTTTTGGGTAATCTTCTTTTAAAGTTTTTATCATTGCTTTTCATTGTGAATGAAAATATTTAAAAGCTGCTGCTGCTTTTGTCTCTAGGATAGGATCATTATTATAAGCAGGAGTTTCACTAATATCTGGAACATCAGTAACAACAATATTCGCTACATGATGTTTAAGTAGTCGCATTAGTGATATTTTTTCGTTAAGGATTGCAAAATCTAAATAAAGTTTTCATGTTAAGAAAGGAGAAGTTGTGTCTTGCATTACTGCCAAAAGATCATTAGCTCCCATTACATATAGTACTCAATCATGATCATTAATATTTTTATGTTGTGAAAGTAGAGAAGTAACTTGTGCTTGTGCTGAAAATTTACTAACAAAAAATCCACCTGGATAAATACTATATCCTAATCTAGCAGCACCAACATCATAATTTTCGCCAATTTGTTGATAAGTTTTGCCAACAAATGGTATTTTTTGAAATTTCCATGCTGGTGTTAAAGGTTTATGAAAATAATTTGCTACAACACTAACTGCATTTGGACCATTACAAAATTGATTATTATGATAAGGTTCTTCCGTTTTAATTTCTTGAATTTTTGGAAGGATTTTATTACCTTTAAAAAATTGTGTTCCAGCTCCAACAAGTGCACCATTATCTTTTAATTTTCAAAAAAAACTCTTGATGAAATAAAAAAAATCATCAACCCGGCCTAAAATTTGATTTTATTTAATTTTGGGATTTATTTTTTTTACAAACCGAAATATAATGCTTCAGATTTTGCATAAGGTGATATTTTATAATGTTGGTATTTAAATTTTCATAAATTGAGGTAATTTTGAATATTGGTAAATCCAATGCCATGATAATGAGTAATAAATTCTTTTAAACTTGATTGTATTTTACTGATATTACTTAAATTTTTATAATTTAATTCTTTATTTTCTTTTGATTTAAATTTCTTGAGAGTACATTTTGTTTGTTTAGCTACTGTATCATATAGTATTTGCATATCACAAACTATAATTGATTTTTCTTCGATAAGCTTAGATGTTAAATTTTCTTGTACTCATTTTTTTGTTAATCTTTTAGTATTTGTTGTTTGAGCATAAATATTTTTATTTTCATCAATTGCCATTTCAATACAACAGTTTAAATCTTTAGCATTTTCTTCAATTCATTTTTTTCTTGGATCATCTGGATTTTTGAAATTTCCTTTATGAATTTCTTTGATAAAAGTTTCATCAATTTCAATTCTACCTTTTAATTTTGTGAATGGTTTTTGTGTTTTTGCTAATTGTGATGATTTCATAAATTTTTGACGATTAAATCGTGCTGATGTTTTTGAAATTTTAGCAAATTGAGAAATAGTATAAGCAGATTGACCTAACAATGACAATCAAATTATTCAATCTCATTGTTCATGAGATAAATGACTTCAATGTAAAAAATGATTTCTTAAAGCATCAAAGCTACTTTTACAATCTTTGCATAAATATTTTTGCTTATTATTCTTAAAACCATTTTTTACACATCAATAAGATTTACAATTTGGACATTGAATTCCTTTTTCTTTAAATTTTTTATCAATTGCATCTAATTTTTATTTTTTCTCAATTTGTTTAATTCTATTTTTAAAATGTCTAATAATTTTTATAAATTCTTCATCTTTTTTGTTTTTTAAAACATCAATTAATTCATTATTAGTCACAAAAAATCACCCCTGATATAAAAATATTACTTTTAATTTTAAATTAAAAGTAATATCAAGATTTTTTGTGAAAATTAAAACCATTATCTGATAAACTATCACCAATAACGTATAAATTATGGATAGGTTACACTTTATTGGACACTAATTACGTAGACAAGTGAACAAATTAGTTAAAAGAAAGGAACTATAATTATGGCCAATATTAACTCATATACCGACGAATTTAAGAAACAAATAGTAGCTTTATATCAAAGTGGTAAGTCAGTGTCTTGTCTTGCTAAAGAGTACAATGTTACAAGAGCAGCTACTTATAATTGAATTAAGCAATTTACTAATTCAGGTAGTTTTAAATCTAAAGATAATCGTTCTGTTGAAGAAAATGAATTAATTAAATTAAGAAAAGAATTAAAACAGTTACGAATGGAAAATGATATTTTAAAGCAAACAGCACTAATAATAGGCAGAAAATAGAGATTATTATCAATAATAAATGTAAATATAAAATTCGTACAATGTGTCGTTTTTTAAAGCTCTCTAAATCAACATATTATTTTAATTTCAAGAAAAAAGAAAAAAATCAAAATAATATGTATGATGAAGCTGTTATTAGTGCTTTTAAATAAAATAAAGAAATTTATTTTAATTTTCAAAAAAACTCTTGATGAAATAAAAAAAATCATCAACCTGGCCTAAAATTTGATTTTATTTAATTTTGGGATTTATTTTTTTTACAAACTGAAATATAATGCTTCAGATTTTGCATAAGGTGATATTTTATAATGTTGGTATTTAAATTTTCATAAATTGAGGTAATTTTGAATATTGGTAAATCCAATGCCATGATAATGAGTAATAAATTCTTTTAAACTTGATTGTATTTTACTGATATTACTTAAATTTTTATAATTTAATTCTTTATTTTCTTTTGATTTAAATTTCTTGAGAGTACATTTTGTTTGTTTAGCTACTGTATCATATAGTATTTGCATATCACAAACTATAATTGATTTTTCTTCGATAAGCTTAGATGTTAAATTTTCTTGTACTCATTTTTTTGTTAATCTTTTAGTATTTGTTGTTTGAGCATAAATATTTTTATTTTCATCCATTGCCATTTCAATACAACAGTTTAAATCTTTAGCATTTTCTTCAATTCATTTTTTTCTTGGATCATCTGGATTTTTGAAATTTCCTTTGTGAATTTCTTTGATAAAAGTTTCATCAATTTCAATTCTACCTTTTAATTTTGTGAATGGTTTTTGTGTTTTGGCTAATTGTGATGATTTCATAAATTTTTGACGATTAAATCATGCTGATGTTTTTGAAATTTTAGCAAATTGAGAAATAGTATAAGCAGATTGACCTAACAATGACAATCAAATTATTCAATCTCATTGTTCATGAGATAAATGACTTCAATGTAAAAAATGATTTCTTAAAGCATCAAAGCTACTTTTACAATCTTTGCATAAATATTTTTGCTTATTATTCTTAAAACCATTTTTTACACATCAATAAGATTTACAATTTGGACATTGAATTCCTTTTTCTTTAAATTTTTTATCAATTGCATCTAATTTTTCTTTTTTCTCAATTTGTTTAATTCTATTTTTAAAATGTCTAATAATTTTTATAAATTCTTCATCTTTTTTGTTTTTTAAAACATCAATTAATTCATTATTAGTCACAAAAAATCACCCCTGATATAAAAATATTACTTTTAATTTAAAATTAAAAGTAATATCAAGATTTTTTGTGAAAATTAAAAGAAGTTTTTGAAACTTACATATCCCTTCCAAGAATCCGTAAATAGACAGCACTCAGTAAAAATGTGTTTCAATGCAAATCTTAAAAGGTTTTTTTCATCTGCATTTTTCAGCACCTTCACAATTAGTTTGTTGCTGGTTTTCTCATAAACTCCAACAATCAAAGTTTTATTCAACAAGGATCTTCCTTGTTTTTTAAAACCTAAATGTGAAAGATACATTTCATCCATCTGTGCTGTGCCATCAACAATGAAACCTGCATCTTGATTTCCAATTCTAGTCCTGATTTCATGACACATTCTTCAAGCTGTTTTATAGGTCACACCCAATTCCCTTGCAACATCGGTTGCTGGTATGCCATGCTTTGTGTTTATTCATCTAAAGATGAGATAAAACCAAGATGTCATTTGGGTCTGTGACTTATAAAAAATGGTTCCATAAAGAATACTAAATGTTTGGTTACAGTTCAAACATCGTATTCTTCTCAAATCAGAAGCATTCAAACTAGAAGAAGCACACCTGATGCATTTCATTATTTTAAACTTCGCTATATATTTCAAACAATCGTTTTCAGTTTGAAATATGCTATTGAATTCATTTCAATTCATTTTTTCCTCCACACTAGTACATGCAGGGATAATTTCCTAATTTTTATAAATTCTTCATCTTTTTTGTTTTTTAAAACATCAATTAATTCATTATTAGTCACAAAAAATCACCCCTGATATAAAAATATTACTTTTAATTTTAAATTAAAAGTAATATCAAGATTTTTTGTGAAAATTAAAAGAAATTTATGGCACAAGAAGATTAAAAGTCATATTAGAAAACCAAGAAATTTATTTATCAAGACGAAAAATTAAAGAAATTATGAATAAACATAATTTAATATCAAAATACACTAAATTAAGACACAAAAATCATCATAATAAAGTCAATGATAGTCAAATAACTAATCTTGTTAATAGAAACTTTAAGAATAGTATTAAAAATGAAGTTATTGTTAGTGATTTAACTTATGTTCAAGTAAATGGTAAGTGAAACTATATTTGTTTATTAATAGACCTATTTAACCGCGAAATTATTGGACATAGTGTAGGCACTAAAAAAGATGCATCATTAGTATATGAAGCATTTATGCAATCAAATCGCTGTTTAAAAGATATTCAAATATTTCATAGCGATCGAGGTAATTAATTTAATAATAAAATTATTTTAATTTTCACAAAAAATCTTGATATTACTTTTAATTTAAAATTAAAAGTAATATTTTTATATCAGGGGTGATTTTTTGTGACTAATAATGAATTAATTGATGTTTTAAAAAACAAAAAAGATGAAGAATTTATAAAAATTATTAGACATTTTAAAAAATAGAATTAAACAAATTGAGAAAAAAGAAAAATTAGATGCAATTGAGAAAAAATTTAAAGAAAAAGGAATTCAATGTCCAAATTGTAAATCTTATTGATGTGTAAAAAATGGTTTTAAGAATAATAAGCAAAAATATTTATGCAAAGATTGTAAAAGTAGCTTTGATGCTTTAAGAAATCATTTTTTACATTGAAGTCATTTATCTCATGAACAATGAGATTGAATAATTTGATTGTCATTGTTAGGTCAATCCGCTTATACTATTTCTCAATTTGCTAAAATTTCAAAAACATCAGCATGATTTAATCGTCAAAAATTTATGAAATCATCACAATTAGCAAAAACACAAAAACCATTCACAAAATTAAAAGGTAGAATTGAAATTGATGAAACTTTTATCAAAGAAATTCATAAAGGAAATTTCAAAAATCCAGATGATCCAAGAAAAAAATTTTAATTTTCACAAAAAATCTTGATATTACTTTTAATTTTAAATTAAAAGTAATATTTTTATATCAGGGGTGATTTTTTGTGACTAATAATGAATTAATTGATGTTTTAAAAAACAAAAAAGATGAAGAATTTATAAAAATTATTAGACATTTTAAAAATAGAATTAAACAAATTGAGAAAAAATTTAAAGAAAAAGGAATTCAATGTCCAAATTGTAAATCTTATTGATGTGTAAAAAATGGTTTTAAGAATAATAAGCAAAAATATTTATGCAAAGATTGTAAAAGTAGCTTTGATGCTTTAAGAAATCATTTTTTACATTGAAGTCATTTATCTCATGAAAAATGAGATTGAATAATTTGATTGTCATTGTTAGGTCAATCTGCTTATACTATTTCTCAATTTGCTAAAATTTCAAAAACATCAGCATGATTTAATCGTCAAAAATTTATGAAATCATCACAATTAGCAAAAACACAAAAACCATTCACAAAATAAAAGGTAGAATTGAAATTGATGAAACTTTTATCAAAGAAATTCATAAAGGAAATTTCAAAAATCCAGATGATCCAAGAAAAAAATGAATTGAAGAAAATGCTAAAGATTTAAACTGTTGTATTGAAATGGCAATTGATGAAAATAAAAATATTTATGCTCAAACAACAAATACTAAAAGATTAACAAAAAAATGAGTACAAGAAAATTTAACATCTAAGCTTATCGAAGAAAAATCAATTATAGTTTGTGATATGCAAATACTATATGATACAGTAGCTAAACAAACAAAATGTACTCTCAAGAAATTTAAATCAAAAGAAAATAAAGAATTAAATTATAAAAATTTAAGTAATATCAGTAAAATACAATCAAGTTTAAAAGAATTTATTACTCATTATCATGGCATTGGATTTACCAATATTCAAAATTACCTCAATTTATGAAAATTTAAATACCAACATTATAAAATATCACCTTATGCAAAATCTGAAGCATTATATTTCAGTTTGTAAAAAAAATAAATCCCAAAATTAAATAAAATCAAATTTTAGGCCAGGTTGATGATTGTTTTTATTTCATCAAGAGTTTTTTTGAAAATTAAAAGAAAAAAATGAATTAGACTTGGTGCAAAACCTTTGATTTTAACAATTTAACAATTTAACGATTATTATTAATATTAAAGGTGATAGTTATTATGTTGAAAAAATATAAATATGATCAATAATTTTATAGTTTAGTCGGCATAAAGCCACAAACATTTTATAAAATGCTTGAAATTTTAAAAATTGCTGAGTCTAAACAAAAATATTATGGTGGTAGAAAAAATAAAATTGTAATTGAAGAGCGTTTATTAATGACTTTAGAATATTGAAAAGACTATAGTGGTTATAGAGTTATTGCAAAAAGATATAATATTAGTCATACTAGTTGCATTCGTAATATTTTTTGAATTGAAAATATTTTAATAAAAAGCTGAATTTTTAATTTACCTGGAAAAAAAGATTTAACAAAAAATAAAGGTACTAATAATAATTTGTTAGCTATTGATGCTACTGAAACTCCAATTGAAAGAATTAAAAAAAACTAAAATTACTTTTTTCAGGTAAAAAGAAACATCATTCTCTCAAATCCCAAATAATTATTGATATTTCCAATGGAAAAATTATTTCAACTGCTTTTTGTTTTGGAAGCATTCATGATTTTAAATTGCTTCTAAAATCTAAAACTTTTATTCATCCAGAAAAACAAGTTTTTGTTGATTCAGGTTATCAAGGTATACAAAATATTCATAAAAATACATTTTTGCCATTTAAAAAAAGTAAATACAATCAATTAACACCAATTCAAAAAGAATACAATAAAACTTTAAGTAAAATTAGAATTAAAATTGAACACGTATTTGCTAAACTAAAACGTTTTAAAATTTTAAGTTTAAAATATCGCAATAAAATACGAAGATTTGCATTAAGATTTAATTTAATAGCAGGAATATATAATTTTGAATTACCTTAGTTTTGCACCAAGTCTATTGAAGAAAATGCTAAAGATTTAAACTGTTGTATTGAAATGGCAATTGATGAAAATAAAAATATTTATGCTCAAACAACAAATACTAAAAGATTAACAAAAAAATGAGTACAAGAAAATTTAACATCTAAGCTTATCGAAGAAAAATCAATTATAGTTTGTGATATGCAAATACTATATGATACAGTAGCTAAACAAACAAAATGTACTCTCAAGAAATTTAAATCAAAAGAAAATAAAGAATCAAATTATAAAAATTTAAGTAATATCAGTAAAATACAATCAAGTTTAAAAGAATTTATTACTCATTATCATGGCATTGGATTTACCAATATTCAAAATTACCTCAATTTATGAAAATTTAAATACCAACATTAGACTTGGTGCAAAACTAAGGTAATTCAAAATTATATATTCCTGCTATTAAATTAAATCTTAATGCAAATCTTCGTATTTTATTGCGATATTTTAAACTTAAAATTTTAAAACGTTTTAGTTTAGCAAATACGTGTTCAATTTTAATTCTAATTTTACTTAAAGTTTTATTGTATTCTTTTTGAATTGGTGTTAATTGATTGTATTTACTTTTTTTAAATGGCAAAAATGTATTTTTATGAATATTTTGTATACCTTGATAACCTGAATCAACAAAAACTTGTTTTTCTGGATGAATAAAAGTTTTAGATTTTAGAAGCAATTTAAAATCATGAATGCTTCCAAAACAAAAAGCAGTTGAAATAATTTTTCCATTGGAAATATCAATAATTATTTGGGATTTGAGAGAATGATGTTTCTTTTTACCTGAAAAAAGTAATTTTAGTTTTTTTTAATTCTTTCAATTGGAGTTTCAGTAGCATCAATAGCTAACAAATTATTATTAGTACCTTTATTTTTTGTTAAATAGACTTGGTGCAAAACCAAGGTAATTCAAAATTATATATTCCTGCTATTAAATTAAATCTTAATGCAAATCTTCGTATTTTATTGCGATATTTTAAACTTAAAATTTTAAAACGTTTTAGTTTAGCAAATACGTGTTCAATTTTAATTCTAATTTTACTTAAAGTTTTATTGTATTCTTTTTGAATTGGTGTTAATTGATTGTATTTACTTTTTTTAAATGGCAAAAATGTATTTTTCTGAATATTTTGTATACCTTGATAACCTGAATCAACAAAAACTTGTTTTTCTGGATGAATAAAAGTTTTAGATTTTAGAAGCAATTTAAAATCATGAATGCTTCCAAAACAAAAAGCAGTTGAAATAATTTTTCCATTGGAAATATCAATAATTATTTGGGATTTGAGAGAATGATGTTTCTTTTTACCTGAAAAAAGTAATTTTAGTTTTTTTTAATTCTTTCAATTGGAGTTTCAGTAGCATCAATAGCTAACAAATTATTATTAGTACCTTTATTTTTTGTTAAATCTTTTTTTCCAGGTAAATTAAAAATTCCGCTTTTTATTAAAATATTTTCAATTCAAAAAATATTACGAATGCAACTAGTATGACTAATATTATATCTTTTTGCAATAACTCTATAACTACTATAGTCTTTTCAATATTCTAAAGTCATTAATAAACGCTCTTCAATTACAATTTTATTTTTTCTACCACCACAATATTTTTGTTTAGACTCAGCAATTTTTAAAATTTCAAGCATTTTATAAAATGTTTGTGGCTTTATGCCGACTAAACTATAAAATTCTTTTAATTTTCACAAAAAATCTTGATATTACTTTTAATTTTAAATTAAAAGTAATATTTTTATATCAGGGGTGATTTTTTGTGACTAATAATGAATTAATTGATGTTTTAAAAAACAAAAAAGATGAAGAATTTATAAAAATTATTAGACATTTTAAAAATAGAATTAAACAAATTGAGAAAAAAGAAAAATTAGATGCAATTGATAAAAAATTTAAAGAAAAAGGAATTCAATGTCCAAATTGTAAATCTTATTGATGTGTAAAAAATGGTTTTAAGAATAATAAGCAAAAATATTTATGCAAAGATTGTAAAAGTAGCTTTGATGCTTTAAGAAATCATTTTTTACATTGAAGTCATTTATCTCATGAACAATGAGATTGAATAATTTGATTGTCATTGTTAGGTCAATCTGCTTATACTATTTCTCAATTTGCTAAAATTTCAAAAACATCAGCATGATTTAATCGTCAAAAATTTATGAAATCATCACAATTAGCAAAAACACAAAAACCATTCACAAAATTAAAAGGTAGAATTGAAATTGATGAAACTTTTATCAAAGAAATTCATAAAGGAAATTTCAAAAATCCAGATGATCCAAGAAAAAAATGAATTGAAGAAAATGCTAAAGATTTAAACTGTTGTATTGAAATGGCAATTGATGAAAATAAAAATATTTATGCTCAAACAACAAATACTAAAAGATTAACAAAAAAATGAGTACAAGAAAATTTAACATCTAATCTTATCGAAGAAAAATCAATTATAGTTTGTGATATGCAAATACTATATGATACAGTAGCTAAACAAACAAAATGTACTCTCAAGAAATTTAAATCAAAAGAAAATAAAGAATTAAATTATAAAAATTTAAGTAATATCAGTAAAATACAATCAAGTTTAAAAGAATTTATTACTCATTATCATGGCATTGGATTTACCAATATTCAAAATTACCTCAATTTATGAAAATTTAAATACCAACATTATAAAATATCACCTTATGCAAAATCTGAAGCATTATATTTCAGTTTGTAAAAAAAATAAATCCCAAAATTAAATAAAATAAAATTTTAGGCCAGGTTGATGATTTTTTTTATTTCATCAAGAGTTTTTTTGAAAATTAAAATAAAATTCTTGATCATCTTTATATTTTTTCAACATAATAACCATCACCTTTAATATTAATAATAATCGTTAAATTGTTAAAATTAAAGGTTTTGCACCAAGTCTATTATAAAATATCACCTTATGCAAAATCTGAAGCATTATATTTCAGTTTGTAAAAAAAATAAATCCAAAAATTAAATAAAATCAAATTTTAGGCCAGGTTGATGATTTTTTTTATTTCATCAAGAGTTTTTTTGAAAATTAAAATAAAATTATTGATAAACTTTTACTAGCATTCAACATAAATCGATCTTTAAGCAAAAAAGGATGTCCTTATGACAATGCTGTTGCTGAAGCAACTTTTAAAACTTTCAAAACAGAATTTATTAATGATAAAAATTTTACATCATTAATCCAATTAAAATTAGAATTATTTGATTATATCAATTGATATAACAACATACGAATTCATAGCACTTTAAACTACCTAACTCCAGTTAATTATCAAAAACAAATGTCTACCAAAAAAATAGTCCTAAAAAAGGTTGCCATTCCAATTTGACTTCCTATAACTTTTTGACAATTTAAACTTGGTTGTCCAATTTTAAAATCATTATCAAATACGATATCGTTTCAACTATTAATAAAGTAAAATTCCAAATGCTCACCATTCATTCTTCGTAAACAAACTTGTTTTAGATTTTTTTTTTAATTTTCACAAAAAATATTGATATTACTTTTAATTTTAAATTAAAAGTAATATTTTTATATCAGGGGTGATTTTTTGTGACTAATAATGAATTAATTGATGTTTTAAAAAACAAAAAAGATGAAGAATTTATAAAAATTATTAGACATTTTAAAAATAGAATTAAACAAATTGAGAAAAAAGAAAAATTAGATGCAATTGATAAAAAATTTAAAGAAAAAGGAATTCAATGTCCAAATTGTAAATCTTATTGATGTGTAAAAAATGGTTTTAATAATAATAAGCAAAAATATTTATGCAAAGATTGTAAAAGTAGCTTTGATGCTTTAAGAAATCATTTTTTACATTGAAGTCATTTATCTCATGAACAATGAGATTGAATAATTTGATTGTCATTGTTAGGTCAATCTGCTTATACTATTTCTCAATTTGCTAAAATTTCAAAAACATCAGCATGATTTAATCGTCAAAAATTTATGAAATCATCACAATTAGCAAAAACACAAAAACCATTCACAAAATTAAAAGGTAGAATTGAAATTGATGAAACTTTTATCAAAGAAATTCATAAAGGAAATTTCAAAAATCCAGATGATCCAAGAAAAAAATGAATTGAAGAAAATGCTAAAGATTTAAACTGTTGTATTGAAATGGCAATTGATGAAAATAAAAATATTTATGCTCAAACAACAAATACTAAAAGATTAACAAAAAAATGAGTACAAGAAAATTTAACATCTAAGCTTATCGAAGAAAAATCAATTATAGTTTGTGATATGCAAATACTATATGATTACAGTAGCTAAACAAACAAAATGTACTCTCAAGAAATTTAAATCAAAAGAAAATAAAGAATTAAATTATAAAAATTTAAGTAATATCAGTAAAATACAATCAAGTTTAAAAGAATTTATTACTCATTATCATGGCATTGGATTTACCAATATTCAAAATTACCTCAATTTATGAAAATTTAAATACCAACATTATAAAATATCCCCTTATGCAAAATCTGAAGCATTATATTTCGGTTTGTAAAAAAAATAAATCCCAAAATTAAATAAAATCAAATTTTAGGCCAGGTTGATGATTTTTTTTATTTCATCAAGAGTTTTTTTGAAAATTAAAAGATTTTTTCATAATAATTCAATAATTTCTTTAGTTTCTACTTCATATGGTAAGGAATTATAAAGAGCAAATACATTATTTTGTTTAAAATAATGTGATTCATTAAATTTATTGAAAATAATTTTATTTCACTTTTGATAATTATTTTTAGAAACATTTTTTAATTTTTTTAAATAAATGGTTCTTAAACTAATTTTATCCTTAATTTCCGTTTCCATTTTTTTCACATTCTTTCTCAATTATTTTATTAATACCATTAATACCAATAAGGGCACATTTAATTCGATTACGCTGTCTTGGTACATTTTTAAAAGCAATCATATTTTCAATTATTTTATCATTAAATTGCTTTTCTGATAACATTGCTTGATAATTAATAATAATTTCTTTTATTTGTGATATTGTTTTACCTTCAATTAAAATACAAAAAAGATCGGTTGCTGCAGTTGAAATAGCACACCCAATCCCAGTAAAGCGTGCGCTATTAATAACTTTATTTTTAATAGAAATTTCAACACGAAAATTATCAACACATGATTCATTGTTTTGATGATATGTCAAACTATTTGGTAAATTTTTAAAACCTTTATTTTTTGGATTACTATAGTGTTCAACAATTAGTTTGTGATAATAGTCTTGATTGTTATTAAAAGAATTCATTTAAAAAATCTCCTCCTTCATTAATCCCTTTTTTTAAAGCTATTACTAATAAGTCAATATCTTTTTTGCAATTGTATATGTAAAAACTAAGACGAATTGTTACTTCAGCGTTAATTATATTAGGTAATAATTTAGCACAGTAAGTTCCACTGCGTATGCATATATTTTGTGTTCCTAAAAAATTAGCAACATCTTGTGCAAATACTTTTTTAATATTAAATATTATGTTACTACTATTGCCATCAATATTATAAATTTCAATGTTATTTCCTAACTGCGCTGTTAATTGTTCAATTGCGTATTTTTTTAGTAAAATTTCATGATTTCTAATATTTTCAATACCAATGTTTAATAAATACTTAATAGCTGCACCTAGCCCAAATACACCCGCAATATTTTGTGTTCCACCTTCAAAACGATAAGGACTATCTAATAAGTTAAATTTACCATTTTCATAAATATCACCATTCATGCCTCCACCCAATATTAGTGGATCTAGCATATTTAATCATTCGTTTTTTCCTCAAAAGACACCGATTCCAGTTGGACCAAAAACTTTATGACCAGAAAATCCAAAAAAATCAATATTTCAATTTTTAACATCGGTTTTTATATGTCCTATTGATTGTGCACCATCTATTATTACTAAAATATTTTTAAAAATTCAATTATCACTTTTAACATTTTTTTTACCATATTCTTTAATAAAATTAGTTAATGTTTCAGTATCATTTTCTATTGCTAAAGAATTATTAATATTTGCAAAAGCAACTATTCTAGTTTTAGGTGTTAAAACTTTTTTTAAATTTTCAACAGTAATGACTCCTTGTTTATTTGTTTCAATAAATTTTATTTTAATTTTTTTAGTTTGTATCAAACGATAAAATGGTAAGAGTAATGAGCTATGTTCTAAAGTGGTTAATAAAATTTCATCATTTTCTTGTAAATATTTTTCTAAGCCAAAAGCAATTTGATTATAAGCAAAAGTTGCTGAAGGACAAAAAACTATTTCGTTTTCGTTACTATTAATAAATTTACTAATTGTTTTTCTAGTATCTTCAAATATATCATTTCCCTTAACAGCAAGTTGATAATCTTGACTATGTGGATTAATACAATATTTTTCATAATAATCCCTAACAGCATCAATAACTATTTGTGGTTTTAGTGAAGAAGCCGCTGTATCTAAATAAACTAAATCAGGATTATTTTTAAAAAAGGGAAAATCAGTTTTAAAGGCATTATCATTCATGTTTATTTTTTTATTCATATTTACTCCTATATCATTACACCAAATATAATATACTTATACTAATGATTATACACTTAATTTTGTGCTAATTTTCTTAAAATTAAAAAATAGACTTGGTGCAAAACCTTTAATTTTAACAATTTAACGATTATTATTAATATTAAAGGTGATAGTTATTATGTTGAAAAAATATAAAGATGATCAAGAATTTTATAGTTTAGTCGGCATAAAGCCACAAACATTTTATAAAATGCTTGAAATTTTAAAAATTGCTGAGTCTAAACAAAAATATTATGGTGGTAGAAAAAATAAAATTGTAATTGAAGAGCGTTTATTAATGACTTTAGAATATTGAAAAGACTATAGTAGTTATAGAGTTATTGCAAAAATATATAATATTAGTCATACTAGTTGCATTCGTAATATTTTTTGAATTGAAAATATTTTAATAAAAAGCGGAATTTTTAATTTACCTGGAAAAAAAAGATTTAACAAAAAATAAAGGTACTAATAATAATTTGTTAGCTATTGATGCTACTGAAACTCCAATTGAAAGAATTAAAAAAAACTAAAATTACTTTTTTCAGGTAAAAAGAAACATCATTCTCTCAAATCCCAAATAATTATTGATATTTCCAATGGAAAAATTATTTCAACTGCTTTTTGTTTTGGAAGCATTCATGATTTTAAATTGCTTCTAAAATCTAAAACTTTTATTCATCCAGAAAAACAAGTTTTTGTTGATTCAGGTTATCAAGGTATACAAAATATTCATAAAAATACATTTTTGCCATTTAAAAAAAGTAAATACAATCAATTAACACCAATTCAAAAAGAATACAATAAAACTTTAAGTAAAATTAGAATTAAAATTGAACACGTATTTGCTAAACTAAAACGTTTTAAAATTTTAAGTTTAAAATATCGCAATAAAATACGAAGATTTGCATTAAGATTTAATTTAATAGCAGGAATATATAATTTTGAATTACCTTAGTTTTGCACCAAGTCTAATGAATAAAATATTATTTGTGCACTATAAAGTAATAATATTTAAAAAAATTAATATTTTAAATTTTTTAAAATAAATAATTGGTAATTAGTTATTTCATTTTAAAATTAATTAGAAAAAACTATCCCTTAAATATAAATTTTATGTTAAGATATCTTAGTAAAATAAATTAAAAAATCTTTTTTTGCTATAGATTTAATTAAAAGGAGTGAATAAAGTGCGCAATATTCTTGCCTTAGTTGCAGCTTTCACGTTATCATCAACATCAACTATGTCTATTATAGGTTGTAATAATTCAAATGAAAGAGGCACAACTAATGTTTTCGACTGAAATAGTGCTTTTATAGATACAAGTACTACGACTGACACCTTTTTTAATTACTTATTAAATAATCCCAATAGTGGATGAGGTAAAACATTATATACTGATATTAATCAATATATTAATCTTTCAATTTTAAAAAATACTCCAGAATATAAAGATGATTATCTTGCTGCTTTGACAGCAGCTCAATCTGAGATGGAAAATAAAATAAAATCATTACAAGCAAAATATGGTCGTTCATGAGAAAAACAATGAAAGAAAGTATTGGGCGATGATGATGTTAATACTTACATTGATAATATTTTAAAAAAGAGTGCTTTAGGTATTATTCAACGTAGTTATGTTACTAGTAATTATAAGGATTATAAATACTACAATCAAAATGAAATTAATATTTGATTAAAGGATTTATGAGAACAAGTAAAGAGTGAAAACAATCCAAATGGTACTTATGATAGTGTAAAACAGTACATTAATGGTAAAACAAGTATTACTGATGCTGGTAAATATTCTAGCAAAATTTGAATTGTTGCTAATGCTAATAATTCAGAATCAGATGCTATTGCAAAATTAAACGATAATGTCAAAATTGCTAAAACATGAACTGGTGTTAATATTAGTCTTCCTGTTGTAAAAACTAGTGATGATAAGAATGATAGTAATTATGAAACAGATTCATACAATACTATTGATGGGTTATTAAGTGATAATCAATCTAAAATAGCTAAAGTAATGTTAAGAAATCAAGAATGAATTTGAACTCGTCAAATTGTTATTCCTTTTGACTCTACTGCTAAACCTTTACAAGAAAAGATTAATGCTTCTCAGTTTTCTCAAAATAAAACTAAAATTAATGAAATTTTAAAGAATATTAGAACTAATGGTTTCGATCAAACATTCACCGAAGAAAAAGGTGCCGCTACTACTGATGTTAGTAAAACTGGTGATTTAGGATTAATGGATATTACTAAATCTTCACAAGAGAATAGTCCTTTTTATTATTACTTATATCGTTATGTAACTAGTGCTGAAGGTGTTGGTAAAAATGTTGATGGTATTCAACCATATAAATTAACACAATTTACTTCACCAACTGACAAGGAAAAGGGTTTAGATGACTTAATTCCTTATATAGACCGTGATAGTATTAAAGATAAAGGCAAAGATGGTACTAGTCAATATAATGATTTAGTTTATATGAAAGATATAAAAGGACCACAACTTCCTGATGCTGCAGTTAATAATGGACCTGGAGTTGGCATTTTTATTGATACTGGTGGTATTCATTTTGTTCAAACGCCAGGTATCACATATCAACAGCAAGACAAACCTAAAAGCGATGAATCAACTTATAATATAATTAAAGCATTTAAAAATCATAGAAAAGATACTTATCAGTGAAAAGACTTAGCACCGTTATCTGAGCGTCTAGGCGGATTATCTGATTCTCCTTATCTTGATTATTTACAAACTGGTTTTTTATTACAAAAATATACTCCAAATACAACTCCTACTTTTAATTTAAATGATGCATTAACAGCCTTTACTGGAGGTACTGGAGGTACTGGTAGCCTTAGTGATGCAACTTGATGAGATTATAATTTATACTTTAATGATAATTCGAGTTTAATTCATTGAAATTTACAGTATATATTTGGTTCAAGTCCTCTTGATCCAACTGATAAGAAAATTAATGACTTTGTTGAAAAAATGAAAAGTTGATTTGATAAAACTAAAGAAAATCGCTGAAATAATAGACAAGGTATTAATATTAATGCAACATTTAAGGATAATATTATAAAAACTAATAATACATGAGATGGCTTTACACAAGATGCACCAGTTGCTCGTATGGATACTAATATTGCTAATTATCTAGATGTTGTTGGGAAACGAACATTATGATGATATGATCCAAGTATCATTAGTTCTTAGACGGGAGGTATAAAAAATGAAAAAGATAAAAAAGATTTTACCATTATTAACTTCAGTTACTCTTTTATCTGGACCTGTATTATTATTAGTTGCTTGTGATAATGAACGTGATATGAGTAATTTACCTAGTGGTAAAATTCCTGATGATTATAAAAATCGTGTATTATTTAATTTTTTAGGAGTAAATTTTAATGAAACGATTTCTGCTCAGTTTAAGAATACTTATTCACAAGGTCTTGATTTTATTTTAAAAGATGTTGAAGGAACAATTGCTCAGCGAAAATTTTATGAATTTTTTCATAAGAAAATTCATTATAGTGAAGACATAAAAAATGCAGATGGTACTACTACAACGGGAGAAGCCAATAAAGCTTTTATAAAACTTAAAGATGATTTAGGATTAAATTTATTAACTCAAAAGTACTTAAGTGGTATTAATACAGCTAATTCACTAGATAAAGTATCAGCAGCAGATAATAATGAGTTATTATTTCAAAATCAAAGTTGACATCAGGATGGTACAAGTAAATTTAATTATCAAAATGTAGATTTTTATAAAGAAAAAAATAAAGATACTGATAAAGTTAATGATCCTGATCAAATATTTACTCCTGATAGTTTATATAAAGATTATGGTGATAAAGATGCTGCTTTTGATGAACAATTAGCTGCCATTGCTAAACATCCAGATGACAATTATAGTAACGAAATTGGTAAATTATTACCAAATGATGCTAAAAAATGAAATAGTAGTGCTGGTATTAAAAAAACACAAAAAGGTCTTTCTGGTACTGATATTCCAACTTATTCAAAATATTTAAAACGTTTCCAATGATGATTACGTTTTCGTTATCAACAATATTATCAATATGAAATTTTACCAGCATTAAATCAAACTTTATTTACAATGTCTTATATTTTAGACAATATTGTTGATATTAAAGATAATGAAGCAGGTAAACCTATAATTTCAACCCAAACAAATAACCTTTACATAAGTCAATTACAAGATACTACTGGTTGACAAAAGAGTAACTATAATGTAAATTGAAACTTTACTACTGATTTAGCAAATGCGCAAAGCATTGATCAAAAATGAAATAGTAGTCCTTCTGAACCTCCAAAGTGAGAGTCAATTGTTAAAGATGATGCTTCAAGAAAAGAAAAAACTTTAAATTCTGATTTTTTTACTCAATTAACAAGCGGTAATGCCTCAACTATTAGTGAAATTGATCCTAATTTTGGTGCTAATGGTTTCTTAAGTAACGCTACTACTACCCAAGAAGCTGCAAGTTGAGTAACTAATGGTGGATTACATTACACTACGAATAATAATATTGCTACATTTACTTACTCTGCTCCTATTTATTTCCTAAACCTTCTACAAAATTTAGATTTTAGTTTTTTAAATAATAAAAAGGAAGGCTGAGTTCCAGAAATTAGTAATTTAATTCATTCATGAAACAATAGTGGTAATGCTAGTCTTGAGACAGATTTCTCTAAGTATATAAGGGGTGATGCTAACGAAAGCACTATTACCCAAGAAACAAAGTGAAATATATTTTGACAAATGTTATATTCTATATCTGCTAGTGATTCTGCAACTAAAGATTCACCAGCAGCCGAAAACTTTAAAATCGCTGCTCAAAATTTATTTCCAACATATATTCCAAAAAATAATATATATGAAGAAGGATTTTGAAATAAGGTAAAAGAGTTTTATCCATAATAATACTTAATATTTTAAAAAACATATACTAAGTATATGTTTTTTAAAATATTAGAATAATTTAAGTTATACTTATAAAGTAAGTTGAGGTGAAATATATGACAAATAAAGCATGCATTTTTTGTACAATTATTAAAGATACAAATAACTTAATTTTTGAAGATACAAATACAGCAGCATTCATGGATATCAATCCCGTAACTAAAGGACACATTCTAGTAATTCCAAAGCAACATTTTGAAACTTTTATTGATACTACACCTAAAATAGTGAGCGATGTTAGTATCACAACTCATAAAATTGCTAATTTGCTAATAAAAACTATTCCTGAAATTAAAGGATTTAATATTTTAACTAATAATGGTAGCGAAGCATTTCAAGAAGTATTTCATTATCATGTTCATATTATTCCAAAATATATTTGTGAAAAAGGGTTTTTAATTAATAGGACAAAAGAAAATGTTACAATTGATGATATTAATAATCTTAAAAAAATACTAAAATCACAATTAATGTAAAACAAATATTTAAGGAGGAAAAAAATGAAAAGTCTTAAGTTATTAACTTTACCTAAAATATTAATGCTAATTGGTGCTGTATGAATTATTGTTTTTAGTTTATTGTATGCAGCGGGAGTTATAACTTATAGTTTCTATGGCTGAAATGAAAATGGAGCTACATTAGTTATAATAGGTATTATTTATATTCTAATACCATTTTCAGTTAAACCTGGATTATGATCAAGACTATGAGCACTATTTATATCATTTCTTTCAGTTATAATAGTTATTGGTTTATTTGTTGGCAAAGATGTAGATTATAAGTCAACATGAACTTATATTAATGCTTTACCACATATTATCATGGCGTTTGGTTCTATTTTATGAATATTTAATAGTAAATAAGTCATAAAATAATTATTAATAACTTAAAATATTGGACAATACATTATCCAATATTTTTTTTATAATTTTGGTTGAAAATAGTATTAAACCAATTTTTAATAAATAATTAATAATATTTTTAGAATTTATTTTCAACATAAATAATAAGAAAAAAATATTATAATAGTTATTATTATCAAATTTTATAAAAATTATTAATTGATGAGTGGCATAACTACCTTTTTGTTTTCATCAAAAAAGCATTTTTTATTAATGATGCTATAATTTTAAGCATTAATAAAAAAAGATAAAGGAGATTGAGATATGAAAAAAAGAAAAGTGTTACATTGTTCAAGCTGTAATAAAGAAATTAATGGTAATGATTTAGCTTCAAACTCAAAAACAGCAAGAAAAATTATGAAATGCCCAGAGTGTGCTAATCAATAATTTTTTGATTATTAATAAAATTTATACTATTATCAATAGCCCTTATCAACTAATTTTAAAAATTTTTACTGATTGTTTTAGAAATCTAAAACAATTTTCATCTTAATTGTTAATAAAACAAATTAGAATTAAAAACAATACTAGTCTATATCTATTGATATCAAAGGCAAGAATATAAAGAACTTATTTCTGAAATCAAAATATGGAGGAGTATTATATGTCTAAAAAAAATAAAAATTAAAAAATTATTGCCGGAATAATTAGTTCTGCGGTTTTAATTGGTGGTGCAACTACTGGTATTTTATATAATTCTGAAATGGAAGAAAATATTGAAGAAGAAATTGAAATTGAAAAAAAAACTTAGAAATAATTTTTCCTAAAGGAAAAAGAAATTTAGGTAAAATTTATATTGGACAAAACATTACTATAAATGATGATGAAAAATTAAAAAAAGAAATTATAGATATTTTTAGTAATAAATATAATATAGATGTAACTAGTTTGGAAATTAAAATTGTTACTAATCAAAATGAAGCAATAATTACTTCAATAAATGAAGATATCTATATTAGAACAGTAAAACTTAAGTATAGTCCTAATAGATCTTTTGTAACGTTAGATTATATTGTTCCTGATTTGAATATAAGAGATGAATAAGTTCTTACTTACTCTTATCAACATCATCAAGAAATTTTATTTAGAAAAAATGATATTTTAAATGATAATGAATTTAAAAATTTACCTGCTGTAAATGATTTTATTAATATTTTAAATGAACAAGTTAAATTTAAAGCAAGTGAAGAATCAAATAATGCTTTTTAAAAAGTTAGAAAATAATAATGATAATTTTAAAGATTTTGAAGATTTAAAAAAACAATTTAATGATCATCATCTTTTATTTGATGGCAAAATTGATTTTGAATCATTTATTAAAACAATTAGTAATTATCATATAAATGCAAACATTGATGAATTAAAAACAGGAATATGTCGGTTTTATAATATTTTAGCTCAATTATATGGAAAAAATAATGTTTTTAAAATGTTAGAAAAAATTGAATTAGATCAAAAGTTGTGAGAACAGTCTAAAAATAAATATGTTAGGAGAAGCATATTTTGGTTCTTGTAATGATAATATGTGTAATACTAAAATAATACTTGATACAGATATTTTTAGAGATATAAAGTATGGAATGGAAGTTATGGTACATGAATATGGTCATATTTTTAATTCTTTAATTCGTAATAAACAAAATAATAATTTTGATGCAAGAAAATATATGATTTCTTCATTAGCAAACGGAACTAAGATTAATAATAAATCTTATCAAAAACTTTTAAGTTATGGTATTGTTAGAAGTTGATATAGAAGAACATCATATATTGATTTATTTCCAGAAGCTTTTGGTCGTTGAATAATGACTCCTGAACAAAATCGTGATCTTGGATGAGAAAAATTAGATAAATTTTTTCGAATAGATTTACTTAAATTATTATAATAACAAAAAATATATCTTTATAATCATAATAAGGACAAAATAAACTTTGTCCTTATTATTAATTTTGTTTATTAATTAAAAATTTTAAATAAAGTTATTAATTGTTCATTAGACTTGGTGCAAAACTGAGGTAATTCAAAATTATATATTCCTGCTATTAAATTAAATCTTAATGCAAATCTTCGTATTTTATTGCGATATTTTAAACTTAAAATTTTAAAACGTTTTAGTTTAGCAAATACGTGTTCAATTTTAATTCTAATTTTACTTAAAGTTTTATTGTATTCTTTTTGAATTGGTGTTAATTGATTGTATTTACTTTTTTTAAATGGCAAAAATGTATTTTTATGAATATTTTGTATACCTTGATAACCTGAATCAACAAAAACTTGTTTTTCTGGATGAATAAAAGTTTTAGATTTTAGAAGCAATTTAAAATCATGAATGCTTCCAAAACAAAAAGCAGTTGAAATAATTTTTCCATTGGAAATATCAATAATTATTTGGGATTTGAGAGAATGATGTTTCTTTTTACCTGAAAAAAGTAATTTTAGTTTTTTTTAATTCTTTCAATTGGAGTTTCAGTAGCATCAATAGCTAACAAATTATTATTAGTACCTTTATTTTTTGTTAAATCTTTTTTTCCAGGTAAATTAAAAATTCCGCTTTTTATTAAAATATTTTCAATTCAAAAAATATTACGAATGCAACTAGTATGACTAATATTATATCTTTTTGCAATAACTCTATAACTACTATAGTCTTTTCAATATTCTAAAGTCATTAATAAACGCTCTTCAATTACAATTTTATTTTTTCTACCACCACAATATTTTTGTTTAGACTCAGCAATTTTTAAAATTTCAAGCATTTTATAAAATGTTTGTGGCTTTATGCCGACTAAACTATAAAATTCTTGATCATCTTTATATTTTTTCAACATAATAACTATCACCTTTAATATTAATAATAATCGTTAAATTGTTAAAATTAAAGGTTTTGCACCAAGTCTATTATGTTATGAAAATTAATGTTGTTTAATACAATGTTAACATATGTCATACGACCAAATGAAGAATTTAAAAACAATACCATTGAAAGTAAATATTATCATTATCATGTCAAAGATCTAAGTTAAGAGCAATTTCTGTTCCTCATCCTCCACCATCTTTAGTATTAATATAAGCAATAAAAAGAACATTAGCATTACCAGCGTTTTTATATTGTTCGATTTTTGCAGTATTAGTTGCTAGTGTTGGACTACTTTCAATTCCTGTTGAAGTTGATACTTTGAAATATGCATTAATAAAAGAAAAAGTTGGATACATATTAGTGAAGGTATTTCAGTCTCTCGCGTAATTGCTTCACTTAAGAATATTATAAACATTAGAATTATCAGTAGCGATTGATGTTCCATTATGTCAATCTGAAAAAGAGTAATTTATTTTATCATTAATAATATTATTAGTGTTTTTTCAATTATTATAATAAATAGCCACTAGATTATTACTTTTATCAAAAATTCAATTTAATGAATAGTTTTTAGTAGTTAATGTTAGTGGTGATTTATTTAAAAAATTATAAACATTTTGATTATCAATAATTAAATTAACAATGTTACTAGTTAATTGATTGTTAATTTGCCCTTTTAAACTAGTTTGATTAATAAAATACACTGCTAAGTTATTAGCTATTGTCTTACTAATTTTATTATCATGTGTTGCTTTAGCAATATAATATAAACCTAGTGTTTCATTTAGATTATTGCTATGTTCAACTTTATCAGCACCTGCTTGATTAGAAATATCAATATGTTTTTCAATATCACCTTGTTGAATATATTTTCAATTATTATAACCAGTAAAGTATGAATCATAATATTCACTTTTACTATATTGATTATAATTGTCTTTAATAATAGTTACTTTTTTGTGGCTGTTCATTTCTTGTTTTGTATTTTCAATATTTACTTTATCTTTATCAGTAATATTTATATTAGGGTTATAAACTAGGTTACCATATTTATCTACTAAAAAAGTATTCCTTGCTTTAGGAAAAGTGTATTTTGCTAAAGATAATGTATCATAACTATAAAATTTATGATCTGTTATTGATTGATTAGTAATTCACTCACTATTGCTTAAATAGTTAAATTGGTTATTGAATGAAGTATTATTTTCTTCTAATTGATTTATTAGTACAGTATTTTCAATATTTTTATTATTAATATTGTTTCCTAAAAAAGTTAAAGGTGGTATCACACTTAAAAAAATTAAATATTTATTCATAATTTTATACCTCTATTTTTTAAATAATTATTTAAAAAATTAATAATTATATATTTTATAACACTTTAGTCATTAAAAAGTGTTGATTTAATCATAAACATTTTATTTGAAATTAGCAAAAACTAAAAAACTTAAATAAATAATGTGTATTAAATATATTTTACAATATGTTTCAATATTAATAATTTGCATATTAAATAAGTTCTTTTTTAAGTTATAATATTTATTTATAACCCAATAAAAAAAAATAATAATTTATTTATTGGAAAAATATTATTATTATAATAATATTCTACAAAAGAATATAAAGTTTTTTAATCCTCTTATTTTAATTTTAAAATAAATGGGTTTTTTATTTTTAGAAAGGAAGAAAAAATAATGGCAGCTGAAACTTATATTAGAAAATTAAAATTATCGCCAACATTTGCATTCACAACACAACAAATCCGTTCATTGACAAAAAAGCAAAGAGAAGCAATTGATAAAAAACAAACATCAGTATTTACAATGGAACAAATGAGAACATTCACACTTGAACAAATGGAACAACTTGCAATTGATCCAGATCTTATTGCTGAAGCCATGAGATTATCAGAAGAAGAAGCACAAGTGGAACTGGCAAAAAAATTATCGTTAGAAAAAGAAAAACAATCTGACATAATAGTAAAAGAATTTAAAGAAACATCAATGCCCTCATCACAAACATTTAAAGTAGAGACAGAAGTAAAATTAGTTACTGAAGAGGAAATACTAAAACAAGGAGTAAGACCCAAAGGAAGTAAGATTATTCAACATACAAATAATAATCATCAAGAAAAGGTAATAATTTCCGAACCAACCATTTCACCATATCTTTATGAAAGTAGTTTAGATTTACAAGCAACCAATGAAGATGATGAATTTGGTTTTGTAGTTGTTGATGAACCTTATAAAACATTACAATCAGAAGAAGTATCTGAGAAAGAAAGAGAAGATATTGATAGAGCGATTGCATTAGAGGCTTTATCATTAAAAAGACAGGAAAGAAATAATAAAGCAATTGGTTTATATTTAGAATAACAAGAAGAACTTGAAAAATCAGCAAAAACACAATCAAATTTAATGCAAGTAATCAAAAAATCTGAAATAGAAGAAATTAAAGTTTTAGAACAACAAAAAATAAATATAATTTTAAATTTCTTAATTAAATTAGTAACTTTTGGAAAAATTAATAAAAATAAGAAAATTGAAATAGAAATTAGTCAAAAATGAAAAAAAATATCAGAATCATGTAGTAAAAAACCAAAAACAAATCCAACATTATTTTCAAAATCATCTGGAAAAGATTTTAATAAACAACAAGTAAACAATGAATCAGCAAACCTACCATTAATAAACTTAAATAAACCAAGAACATCACAAATGTAAAATATTAAGAAAAGAGTTATATTATTTAAGATGAAATATTATTTTTTTTATCTTGGGGTGACCTTTTCTTTTTTAATTTGTTCAAAGATTCAATTTAGTTAAAATAAAATTATATTTTTTGTCATTATTATTTATAATTTTTTAATTATTTTTAAAAAATTACCTATTTTATTAAGAATATTGTTAATATTATATTAAATAATAACTATTAAAAATTTAAGGAGAAATTATGGAAAATAAAATTAATTTAGATAAATTAACTATTAATTCAATTCGTATGTTAGGAGTACAAGCAGTTAATGCTGCTAAAAGTGGCCATCCCGGTATTGTTTTAGGTGCTTCACCAATGACTTTTTCTTTATTTAAAAATCATTTATCTTTTAATCCAAAAAATCCAAAATGATTTAATCGTGATCGATTTGTTTTATCAGCAGGTCATGGTAGTGTTTTATTATATTCAATATTACATCATGCTGGTTATAAATATACAATCAATGATATAAAACAATTCCGTCAATTAAATAGTAATACACCTGGTCATCCCGAATATCATTTAGACTATGGAGTAGAGACGGCTACTGGACCATTAGGTCAGGGTATCGCTAATGCTGTTGGAATGGCGCTTACTGAGAGTTTTCTTAGTGCTAAATATAATCAAAAAGATCTTAATATTATTGATCATTATACATATGCAATTTGTGGTGATGGTGATTTACAAGAAGGTATTGCACAAGAAGCACTTAGTTTTGCTGGACATTTTAAATTAAATAAACTAATTATTTTATATGATTCAAATGATGTTCAATTAGATTCATCTGTTAAATTAGTATATTCAGAAAATTTAAAAATGCGTCTTCAAGCATTAGAGTGAAATTATTTAAAAGTTGAAGATGGTGAAGATGATAAACTTATTTCTGAAGCTATTAAAAAAGCAAAAGTTAGTGATAAACCAACTTTAATTGAAATTAAAACTATAATTGGTTATGGGGCTAGTAAACAAGGAACACCGAGTGTTCATGGCTCTCCTTTAATGGAAGATATTAAAACAGTTGCTAAAAATTTAAACTGAGAATATCCTGAATTTACTGTTCCCAAAGAAGTAAGTACTTACTTCACACAAACAGCACTTAATCATGGTTCTAAAATAGAATTAGTTTGAAATCAAAAAGTTGAAAAATATGCAAAATTATATCCAAAATTGTATAAAGAAATTAAATCAGCATTGAAAAATGAAATTTTTAATGAAGATTATCAATTAAATAAAATTGATTGAACTTCAATTATTGGGGTAAATCCACAAGCAACAAGAGTAGACTCTGGTAATATTTTAAAACTTTTATCAGCTCATTGTCCAACATTAATTGGTGGTAGTGCTGATTTAGCTGGCTCAACTAAAGCATTAGTAACAGACAAAGACTTTCTACCTCTTGACCATTCAGGAAGACATATTCATTATGGAGTAAGAGAATTTGCAATGGGCGCTATTGTTAACGGTATGACGTTACATCAAGGCACAATTCCTTTTGGTTCTACTTTTCTTGTGTTTAGTGATTATCTAAAGCCTGCATTACGATTAGCAGCTTTAATGTCAATTCCATCTTTGTTTATTTTTAGTCATGATAGTATCGCAGTTGGCGAAGATGGTCCTACCCATGAACCAGTTGAACAACTAACAATGTTAAGAACTATTCCTAATTTTAATGTAATTCGCCCTGCTGATACAAAAGAAACAATTGGTGCATATTTAATGGCATTATCTAGTAAAACTAACCCTAGTGCTATTATTATTACTAGACAAAATTTACCACAACTTGCAAATAGTAATATTGAGGCAGTTCAAAAAGGTGCTTATATTATTAGTAAAGAGAATAGTAGTAAAGTTTTAGATTTAATTATTATTGCTACCGGTAGTGAAGTTTCATTAGCTATTGCTAGTCAAGAACAACTATGAAACGATCAAAAACTTAATGTTCGTGTAGTTTCAATGCCTTCTACTTTTATTTTTGATAAACAAGATAAAACATATCAAAATAGAATTTTACCTAATGATATTATAAAAGTTGCTATTGAAATGGGTTCTAAAGATAGTTGATATAAATATGTTGCATGTAATGGCTTTGTTATTGGCGTAAGTACTTTTGGTATTTCTGCTCCTGATAAGGTAGTACTAGAAAAATATGGCTTTACATCAAATCAAGTGTGTGATAAAATTAATAAGTTTTTAAACAGTAAGTAAGGAGAAATTAATAATGATGGTTTGGTGAGCAGTATTAATCATTGGCATTGCTAGTGCGTTAATTGGTGGATTAGTTGGTTTTATTGTTACTAAGAAGATTTTCGAAAAACAATTACATAAAAATCCTCCTATTAATGAAAATATGATTCGTGCAATGTATTTACAAATGGGGCGTAAACCTACTGAATCTCAAATTAAATCAGTAATGCAAGCAATGAAACGTCAACAAAGTACTACTAAAAAACGATAATTTTGATTAAATATAAATTGTAAAATAGTTACCATTATGGTAGCTATTTTTATTCATTATATTTGTGATAAATTTAATGTTTTATATATCCACTTGTTTATGGCTTATTTTGTGGATAATTTTCTTCTTTTAATTCTTGTTTAATTTTTTTCTGTCATTTTTTTTCTTTTTCTTGATTAGTATTTAAGTTATTAATGTTACATTTAAATATTTTTTTTATTTTTTGTTCAATTTTTAAAATTCTTTTCTTATCAATTTTTAATCCAATTAATATTAAATTTTCTTTTATATTTTTTACTGAATTATTTGTATTTAAATGTATTAATATATTATCTTTAATATCATTAAATAATGAGTTATTTGAAAATTCTGGTCTGTATTTAATAATTTCTACTTTTGCCTTATTTGTAATATATTCTTCATATTCGTGATAAAATATGTTTTCTAATATATTTTTTATGTTTTTATCATAACTTTAATTGTAAAATTAAAAAGGACACTTATATAAAAATTAAATTGTGTTAGTTCTATAATTAAGAAAAGAAAGGAATTAGCGCAATGTATAAGTATCTGAGTATTGAATCAATAATAGCAATAAAAGAATATAAAAATTATGGATTTTCGATTCGCAAAATAGCAAAAATTGTTGATTATAGTAAATCAACTGTACATAGAGTTTGTAGATTATTAAATAAAAACTTATTGCCATTAGAAATATTGAATCAATTTCAAAAAAATAAACAAAATGCAGGCAGAAAATTAATAATTTTAACTTTAACAGAAATTAATAGTATTAATCATTTGTTAATTACTAAAAAGTATGCTCTTGATATAATTGCTAACTTTTTAAAGGAAAATAAAATAAAAAGTATTTCAACAAAAACTTTATATAACATGTTTAAAACAAATCGAATGGGTTTTGATGAAAATAACTTATTGAGAAAAGGCAAAAATAAATCTCACAAACAAAAAGAAACTAGGGGCAAAATTAATAATTGTAAGTCTATTCATGAAAGAAATTTAATCATTCCTAATATTAAAAATATACAAGAATTTGGTCATTTAGAAGGTGATACTATCATTGGCAAAGATCATAAAAGTTCTATTATTACTTTGGCTGATATATGATCAAAAACCACAATTCCTTTAGTAACTAAAAATCATAAATCAGAAAATATTACGAAAAGTATAATAAAATTTATTTCAAAGTTACAAAAAGGAACAGTTAAAACCATTACTTTTGATCGTGGTAAAGAATTTAGTAAATGAAGATTAATCGAAAAAATTTTTTAATTTTCACAAAAAATCTTGATATTACTTTTAATTTAAAATTAAAAGTAATATTTTTATATCGGGGGTGATTTTTTGTGACTAATAATGAATTAATTGATGTTTTAAAAAACAAAAAAGATGAAGAATTTATAAAAATTATTAGACATTTTAAAAATAGAATTAAACAAATTGAGAAAAAAGAAAAATTAGATGCAATTGATAAAAAATTTAAAGAAAAAGGAATTCAATGTCCAAATTGTAAATCTTATTGATGTGTAAAAAATGGTTTTAAGAATAATAAGCAAAAATATTTATGCAAAGATTGTAAAAGTAGCTTTGATGCTTTAAGAAATCATTTTTTACATTGAAGTCATTTATCTCATGAACAATGAGATTGAATAATTTGATTTTCATTGTTAGGTCAATCTGCTTATACTATTTCTCAATTTGCTAAAATTTCAAAAACATCAGCATGATTTAATCGTCAAAAATTTATGAAATCATCACAATTAGCAAAAACACAAAAACCATTCACAAAATTAAAAGGTAGAATTGAAATTGATGAAACTTTTATCAAAGAAATTCATAAAGGAAATTTCAAAAATCCAGATGATCCAAGAAAAAAATGAATTGAAGAAAATTCTAAAGATTTAAACTGTTGTATTGAAATGGCAATTGATGAAAATAAAAATATTTATGCTCAAACAACAAATACTAAAAGATTAACAAAAAAATGAGTACAAGAAAATTTAACATCTAAGCTTATCGAAGAAAAATCAATTATAGTTTGTGATATGCAAATACTATATGATACAGTAGCTAAACAAACAAAATGTACTCTAAAGAAATTTAAATCAAAAGAAAATAAAGAATTAAATTATAAAAATTTAAGTAATATCAGTAAAATACAATCAAGTTTAAAAGAATTTATTACTCATTATCATGGCATTGGATTTACCAATATTCAAAATTACCTCAATTTATGAAAATTTAAATACCAACATTATAAAATATCACCTTATGCAAAATCTGAAGCATTATATTTCGGTTTGTAAAAAAAATAAATCCCAAAATTAAATAAAATCAAATTTTAGGCCAGGTTGATGATTTTTTTTATTTCATCAAGATTTTTTTTGAAAATTAAAAGAATTTTCTTTTAATTTTCAAAAAAAATCTTGATATTACTTTTAATTTAAAATTAAAAGTAATATTTTTATATCAGGGGTGATTTTTTGTGACTAATAATGAATTAATTGATGTTTTAAAAAACAAAAAAAATTAAGAATTTATAAAAATTATTAGACATTTTAAAAATAGAATTAAACAAATTGAGAAAAAAGAAAAATTAGATGCAATTGATAAAAAATTTAAAGAAAAAGGAATTAGACTTGGTGCAAAACCTTTAATTTTAACAATTTAACGATTATTATTAATATTAAAGGTGATAGTTATTATGTTGAAAAAATATAAAGATGATCAAGAATTTTATAGTTTAGTCGGCATAAAGCCACAAACATTTTATAAAATGCTTGAAATTTTAAAAATTGCTGAGTCTAAACAAAAATATTATGGTGGTAGAAAAAATAAAATTGTAATTGAAGAGCGTTTATTAATGACTTTAGAATATTGAAAAGACTATAGTAGTTATAGAGTTATTGCAAAAAGATATAATATTAGTCATAAGACTTGGTGCAAAACCTTTAATTTTAACAATTTAACGATTATTATTAATATTAAAGGTGATAGTTATTATGTTGAAAAAATATAAAGATGATCAAGAATTTTATAGTTTAGTCGGCATAAAGCCACAAACATTTTATAAAATGTTTGAAATTTTAAAAATTGCTGAGTCTAAACAAAAATATTATGGTGGTAGAAAAAATAAAATTGTAATTGAAGAGCGTTTATTAATGACTTTAGAATATTGAAAAGACTATAGTAGTTATAGAGTTATTGCAAAAAGATATAATATTAGTCATACTAGTTGCATTCGTAATATTTTTTGAATTGAAAATATTTTAATAAAAAGCGGAATTTTTAATTTACCTGGAAAAAAAGATTTAACAAAAAATAAAGGTACTAATAATAATTTGTTAGCTATTGATGCTACTGAAACTCCAATTGAAAGAATTAAAAAAAACTAAAATTACTTTTTTCAGGTAAAAAGAAACATCATTCTCTCAAATCCCAAATAATTATTGATATTTCCAATGGAAAAATTATTTCAACTGCTTTTTGTTTTGGAAGCATTCATGATTTTAAATTGCTTCTAAAATCTAAAACTTTTATTCATCCAGAAAAACAAGTTTTTGTTGATTCAGGTTATCAATGTATACAAAATATTCATAAAAATACATTTTTGCCATTTAAAAAAAGTAAATACAATCAATTAACACCAATTCAAAAAGAATACAATAAAACTTTAAGTAAAATTAGAATTAAAATTGAACACGTATTTGCTAAACTAAAACGTTTTAAAATTTTAAGTTTAAAATATCGCAATAAAATACGAAGATTTGCATTAAGATTTAATTTAATAGCAGGAATATATAATTTTGAATTACCTTAGTTTTGCACCAAGTCTATTCAATGTCCAAATTGTAAATCTTATTGATGTGTAAAAAATGGTTTTAAGAATAATAACCTGAGTTGTAAATATAAATGGGACAGTTTTTTAAAATAATTGTATTAAATCTATTGGTCTTTTATAAGAGAGCGATTTTCTGGGTGTAGAATTAATTTGAAATGCTATAAAATTTAAATATTTTTGTTTATATGAAGATAGATCTGTAGATTTTGGTAAATATCTTCTTAAAATACCATTATTATTTTCATTTAAACCCCTTTGGCAAGGTTTACCAGGATCTGCAAAATAAATTTTGACATTACAAATTTTTTCGATTAATCTTCATTTACTAAATTCTTTACCACGATCAAAAGTAATGGTTTTAACTGTTCCTTTTTGTAACTTTGAAATAAATTTTATTATACTTTTCGTAATATTTTCTGATTTATAATTTTTAGTTACTAAAGGAATTGTGGTTTTTGATCATATATCAGCCAAAGTAATAATAGAACTTTTATGATCTTTTCCAATGATAGTATCACCTTCTAAATGACCAAATTCTTGTATATTTTTAATATTAGGAATGATTAAATTTCTTTCATGAATAGACTTACAATTATTAATTTTGCCCCTAGTTTCTTTTTGTTTGTGAGATTTATTTTTGCCTTTTCTCAATAAGTTATTTTCATCAAAACCCATTCGATTTGTTTTAAACATGTTATATAAAGTTTTTGTTGAAATACTTTTTATTTTATTTTCCTTTAAAAAGTTAGCAATTATATCAAGAGCATACTTTTTAGTAATTAACAAATGATTAATACTATTAATTTCTTTTAAAGTTAAAATTATTAATTTTCTGCCCGCATTTTGTTTATTTTTTTGAAATTGATTCAATATTTCTAATGGCAATAAGTTTTTATTTAATAATCTACAAACTCTATGTACAGTTGATTTACTATAATCAACAATTTTTGCTATTTTACGAATCGAAAATCCATAATTTTTATATTCTTTTATTGCTATTATTGATTCAATACTCAGATACTTATACATTGCGCTAATTCCTTTCTTTTCTTAATTATAGAACTAACACAATTTAATTTTTATATAAGTGTCCTTTTTAATTTTACAATTAAAGTAAGCAAAAATATTTATGCAAAGATTGTAAAAGTAGCTTTGATGCTTTAAGAAATCATTTTTTACATTGAAGTCATTTATCTCATGAACAATGAGATTGAATAATTTGATTGTCATTGTTAGGTCAATCTGCTTATACTATTTCTCAATTTGCTAAAATTTCAAAAACATCAGCATGATTTAATCGTCAAAAATTTATGAAATCATCACAATTAGCAAAAACACAAAAACCATTCACAAAATTAAAAGGTAGAATTGAAATTGATGAAACTTTTATCAAAGAAATTCATAAAGTAAATTTCAAAAATCCAGATGATCCAAGAAAAAAATGAATTGAAGAAAATGCTAAAGATTTAAACTGTTGTATTGAAATGGCAATTGATGAAAATAAAAATATTTATGCTCAAACAACAAATACTAAAAGATTCCTGAGTTGTAAATATAAATGGGACAGTTTTTTAAAATAATTGTATTAAATCTATTGGTCTTTTGTAAGAGAGCGATTTTCTGGGTGTAGAATTAATTTGAAATGCTATAAAATTTAAATCTTTTTGTTTATATGAAGATAGATCTGTAGATTTTGGTAAATATCTTCTTAAAATACCATTATTATTTTCATTTAAACCCCTTTGGCAAGGTTTACCAGGATCTGCAAAATAAATTTTGACATTACAAATTTTTTCGATTAATCTTCATTTACTAAATTCTTTACCACGATCAAAAGTAATGGTTTTAACTGTTCCTTTTTGTAACTTTGAAATAAATTTTATTATACTTTTCGTAATATTTTCTGATTTATGATTTTTAGTTACTAAAGGAATTGTGGTTTTTGATCATATATCAGCCAAAGTAATAATAGAACTTTTATGATCTTTGCCAATGATAGTATCACCTTCTAAATGACCAAATTCTTGTATATTTTTAATATTAGGAATGATTAAATTTCTTTCATGAATAGACTTACAATTATTAATTTTGCCCCTAGTTTCTTTTTGTTTGTGAGATTTATTTTTGCCTTTTCTCAATAAGTTATTTTCATCAAAACCCATTCGATTTGTTTTAAACATGTTATATAAAGTTTTTGTTGAAATACTTTTTATTTTATTTTCCTTTAAACAGTTAGCAATTATATCAAGAGCATACTTTTTAGTAATTAACAAATGATTAATACTATTAATTTCTGTTAAATTTAAAATTATTAATTTTCTGCCTGCATTTTGTTTATTTTTTTGAAATTGATTCAATATTTCTAATGGCAATAAGTTTTTATTTAATAATCTACAAACTCTATGTACAGTTGATTTACTATAATCAACAATTTTTGCTATTTTACGAATCGAAAATCCATAATTTTTATATTCTTTTATTGCTATTATTGATTCAATACTCAGATACTTATACATTGCGCTAATTCCTTTCTTTTCTTAATTATAGAACTAACACAATTTAATTTTTATATAAGTGTCCTTTTTAATTTTACAATTAAAGATTAACAAAAAAATGAGTACAAGAAAATTTAACATCTAAGCTTATCGAAGAAAAATCAATTATAGTTTGTGATATGCAAATACTATATGATACAGTAGCTAAACAAACAAAATGTACTCTCAAGAAATTTAAATCAAAAGAAAATAAAGAATTAAATTATAAAAATTTAAGTAATATCAGTAAAATACAATCAAGTTTAAAAGAATTTATTACTCATTATCACGGCATTGGATTTACCAATATTCAAAATTACCTCAATTTATGAAAATTTAAATACCAACATTATAAAATATCACCTTATGCAAAATCTGAAGCATTATATTTCAGTTTGTAAAAAAAATAAATCCCAAAATTAAATAAAATAAAATTTTAGGCCAGGTTGATGATTTTTTTTATTTCATCAAGAGTTTTTTTGAAAATTAAAAAAAATTTGTAATGTCAAAATTTATTTTGCAGATCCTGGTAAACCTTGCCAAAGGGGTTTAAATGAAAATAATAATGGTATTTTAAGAAGATATTTACCAAAATCTACAGATCTATCTTCATATAAACAAAAAGATTTAAATTTTATAGCATTTCAAATTAATTCTACACCCATAAAATCGCTCTCTTATAAAAGACCAATAGATTTAATACAATTATTTTAAAAAAATGTCCCATTTATATTTACAACTCAGGTAAAATAAACTATTATTAATAATGATTGTCAAAGCCGTATCACCATTTTGATTTATGAAATGAATATTTGCATTATTTATTAGTAAAGTATTAACTATTTGTGCTAGTCCATTTTTAGCAGCTAAATGCAAGGCTGTATCACCATTTTGGTTTGCGTGGTTGATATTAGCGCCATTTTCTATTAAAACATTAATTATACTTAAATAACCTTTTTTGGTAGATATTATTAGTGCTGTATCACCATTTTGGTTTGCGTGGTTGATATTAGCGCCATTTTCTATTAAAACATTAATTATACTTAAATAACCTTTTTTGGTAGATATTATTAGTGCTGTATCACCATTTTGGTTTGCGTGGTTGATATTAGCGCCATTTTCTATTAAAATTTTAATGGAATCTATAAGTTGATAATAGTGACTTGCTACTATTAAAGGACTATCACCATTTTTGTTTGTATAATTTATATTAGTATTTTTTTCTATTAAATTATTGATCTCTTTTTTTATTTCAGAACTAATTTTTTCTTCTTTAATTATATAATACCAATAATTAAAATATGTAATATTTTGATATGAAGTGACAGAATTTAAAATAACTGATATTATTTTTTCACCATTAATATCTTTATCATTCATTATTTTGTTCCTCCTTTTTGAAATCAAAAACCCATTTATTTTAGTAAAAAATAAATGGGTTAGAAACATATAATAATTAATAATGGCTTTTCTCCCTTTATGTACTATTTTTAAATTTTATCACATAAATGCTGAGAAAAGCCTATCTACGGACTTCTCCCCACATTTTTAAATCAAACATAACATTACAGTTTCAAAACTAGGTATATTGTTGAATTTATATGCCGATTCTTTTGCGTATAAATGAACATGATGTTTTTCAACTTTGATATGTGTTTTAAATGTTCGTCTGATGTGCTTTCATGCCGATTCAATCTGGTTTATGTTTACACCAGTTTTTGAAACATAGCCATCTTGATGGTTAACTGTTTCATGCTTAGTGAAAACTGATTTAAAATGGCGATATCCTTTTCAAGAATCAGTATGTACATCACACTTTGAAGAAATGTGGTTTCTTGCAAATTGCAAAAGATTTTTTTGATTTGCATTTTTCAACACTTTCACAATTAAATTATTGGTTGTTTTTTCATAAATCCCAACAATCAAAGTTTTATTTTTTAAGGATCTTCCTTGTTTTTTAAAACCCATATGTGAAAGATACATTTCATCCATTTGCACTATGCCCTCAACAATGAATTGAGGTTCTTGTTTTGCAATTGCACTTCGGATTTTATGACCCATTCTTCAAGCAGTTTTCAAAGTTACTCCCAATTCTTTTGCAACATCAGTTGATGGAATTCCATGTTTGGTGTTTATTCATCTAAAGATGAGATAAAACCAAGATGTCAAAGGTGTTTGTGACTTGTAAAAAATGGTGTCATGAAGAATACTAAATGTTTGATGACATTTCAAACATCTTATTCTTCTTAAATCAGAAGTATTCAAATTTGTTCAAGAACACCTCATACATTTGTTTTCCTTCAAACTTGCTATATATTTCAAACAATCTTTTTCTGTTTGAAATATATTGTTGAACTCATTCAATTTCATTGTTTCCTCCACAAGTACATGTGGGGAGAAGTCCGTTAATAATTATATTATAACACTTTTAGTATTAATTTTATTATTGTTTAAATAATTTGTAAATCTATTTCTATGTTTAATATTATTTAGATGTATATAAAAAAATCAGTATTAATAAGTAAATACTGATTTAATATTAGTTATCTTTTAGTGATAGTGCTGTTAATAATTTATTGTATGTAGCAACATCTTGTTTTTTAAAGTATTTTAAGAAACGTTTTCTGCTTGCTACCATTTTTAACAAACTTCGTTTTGCAGTAATATCTTTTTTTTGTACTTGTAGATGGGCTGTTAATTCTAAAATTCTTTTTGTTAAATTAATAATTTGAACTGCAGAAGAACCAGTATCCTTGGCATTTAAGCGAAATTTTTTAATCAATTCATCTTGTTTAATTTGTTCCATATTTGACAACTCTCCTTTAAATATAATTTGGCTTAAGCAAAGCTAATATCGGAGAGAATATTAACAATGTTAAGTCAACACGGTTATAATAGTACATTAATTTTAAACATAAAACAAGTATTTTTTTTAAAAATATTTTTATTGAGTTTGTATAAAGAGATGATTTTTTATTTTTTTTCTTCATTTGCTTTTTTATTTTTTTTATCAAAAATAGTCACTTTACTTTCAGTATGATTAAGAATTCTTTTACAATTATCTCAATGACGAATAATAATTAATATTCAAATTAGAGCCATAGTTATATTAACAATATAGTATTGAGTGTCTTGTTGGGAAAGAAAAGAATGCAGTGGTATATTCGGTATTCATGATAATATAAAAGCAAGTATCATCATTAACATTGAAGATAAAGATGACATTCTACTTAAATATAAAATAAATCATCAACTAGCAATTGTGATAACGCAATAAATAGGATTAATCATTAATAGTACTCCTAATGAAGATGCAGCTCCTTTACCACCACGAAAACCATAAAATAGTGGTCAACAGTGACCAATAATTGCAGCAAGACCAGTTGGATAAATATATGCTTGTTTAAACATTGTTTCATAATTAGGATTAGTAATATCAATAAAGGTTAAACCGTATGCAATTAAAATAGGGATAGCGGGCTTAAAACCATCAATAATTAAAATAATAGTTCCCCATTTACCACCCATAACTCGTGTTGAATTAGTAGCACCAGCATTTTTAGAGTAATAATCTCTAACATCGGTTTTAAATTTTAATTTACTAATAATAATTGAAGGTGAGATTGAGCCAATTAAATAACCAATGATAATAAAAATAAAAGTTCCTAATAGATTAATATGTGCCATTTTTTTCTCCATTCTTGTGCAAGTATTATGTTAATAAAAATTTTATTTTTTGGAAGTTAAATTGTTCTTTTTATCTTTATTATAATATAAATTATAAATTATTAATGTTAATAATATGATATTAATAACTGTACCAAAGGCATTTGCTGCTAGTAAGGGAATGTTTTTAATTAAACTAGCATAAATTATGAATGAAGTTAAGCCTATTTGATATATGCTATAAGAAATTAACGATAAACCTTTTGTGTTTTTAGTTTTAATTAGTTTAATAGTTTGTGGTAAAAAGGCAACTGAAATAAAAAAGGCACCTATATATCCAATAATATCAATTGCAATATTAGACATTTTTTTCCTCCTTATTTTTTTGTTTAATGAAATTGTTAACAATAATCCCAATTATTATGAAATTTAGTGTAGCAGTAATAGTTTGACAAGTAATCATGGGAATATCATTACGAAGTATGCCAAATATTAAAAAAGTAAGACCCCCCAGTTGATAGATACTATATGAAAAAATAGAAAGACCTGAAGTATTTCTTGTTTTAATTAGTTTAATAGTTTGTGGTAAGAATGCCAAAGGAATACAAATGGCTGCAAGATACCCTAATATTTCTATAAAAATGTTCATTTTTTCTCCTTTTAATTAATTTAATTTATCATAATAATTATAATAAAATATTGTGAAAATAGTTATTTATTTTATTTTAAATAATAAAAAATGTGTTTTGCTAAACACATCATTAATTTATTTTTCTTCTTCTTTAATGAAACATTTTTTACATAAAGATTTTCCTTCTTTTATATCAAGAATGTCAAAAGGTTCAAACATCATTCCGCAATCAAAACATTTTACAGTTTTTGTTAAAGATTCATCATCAGTTTTTTTGTTTTTTTTATTGAATCATTTCATTATATCCTTCCTTTCTAAATATATTAAATAAGTGTGTTAATGACACACTTATTTAATATATTTATTTAGCACAATCTTTACACAAACATTTACCATCTGCTGCTTTAGTACATTCAGATGAATTTTTCATTTTCCCACAACCATCACATTTTTTTTGATCTTTTGCTTCTCCAGTTTTATCCTTTTTTTTAAATGGTCACATGTATATAACTTCCTTTCCTCATATCATAATTACTCTACTCAATTATAACAAATTTTATTATTTTCTATGGTATTAACTATTTTTAAAACTTTTTTTGTTAAATTTTGATTAATTATTTTTTTCTATTTTAAGAATATTATTTTTGATTTCTTCAATTTCTTCAATATCAGTTATTCTATTAAATAAGTGAAAAAGCATATAGTTTAATTCTTTTGGTTTATGAAAGTGTTTTTTTAAAACAATTATTGTTTCATCAATAGTTGCCATTAGCGTTACTGCTTGTTTGGTGTTAATGCTATTATTTTGTAATGGTATACGAACAAGTGTTGGCAATTGACTAACAAACATGTAGTCTTCTAAAGATTTTTCTTTTTGTGTATAATAGAAAATTTGAAAAGCACTAATTTTAGCAGCAATTGTTTTAATAGCATTTTTTACTGCTGTAACTTGTGAATTAAGCATATTTTTGATTAATAAGGTAATGAAGATGGTAATTGTTCCAATTGGTAAAATAATTGATAAAATTAAGTCTAAGTTAACATTAAACTTTTGAGCAAATATTGATTTTAATAAAGTATAACCATTTTGGAATAAAATAACAGATAAAAATAAAGCAAAGTTTGGTGTTTTTCATCATTTATGCATAATTAATATTTCTGTTTTAATTTTTAAAATATATCAAAAGAAATAAGAAGTCAATACCAAGATAGTACCATAAATTAATACAATGATAGTTGTTAGAAAATTGAAAAAACTAAAAACAATAGCTAAATTAACTGTAAAACCTAGATACATTTTAATATCATAAATTGGATAATCATTAGCAAATTGAGTTGTTAAACCATATTTTCTTTGAAACGCTCGACAACGATAAAGTTTAATAATGATAATAATATAAAAAAGTAAAGCGATTAAAGCGATTAAAATTGTAATAAAGATATATGAATAAGCATTATTAATGCTATTTAAACGTTGTGTTCATGCGCTTCCTCAGTCACTTATTGGCGAATCATCATGTTTAGTAAAAATAAATGACATTAATGAAAAATCAATTAATGGATAATAAATATCCATTAATTTTTTATAGAAAGGAGTTTTGTAACTTTCTTGTTTTGCATTAGCAATTTGTTCTAGTAGTTCTTTAACATTATTTTCTTTATCAATTCTTGTTCTTTCATTTAAAAATAAGACTAATGCAGTAATTAGTAATGTAATAAATATTATTCAAAAAAATAATAAAACAAAATATTGCCCTCCCAAAAAATTATGCGGTCGTAATTTTTTAAATTGAATTTTTTGTCCTTCCAAGATTTATTCCCCCCCCGAAAAAATATTTTTTAAAATCGCTTACTTAAATTATAGCACTAATTAAAAATTCACTTATTAATTGGTAAAATTTACTAATTGTTAGATTAAATTTAAAAATTAATTATATAATTAATTTAAAATATTATTTATATTTAAGGAGAAAACTATGAAAATTGAAATAGTTAATAATATTGAAATGTTAGAACAAGCATTTTTGATTAGAAAAAAAGTTTTTGTTAATGAACAAAAGGTTTCTTTTGAAGAAGAAATTGATCAATTTGAAGATGTATCGACTAACTTTTTAGTTTTTGATGCTTTAATTGTAAAATTAAAAAGGACACTTATATAAAAATTAAATTGTGTTAGTTCTATAATTAATAAAAGAAAGGAATTAGCGCAATGTATAAGTATCTGAGTATTGAATCAATAATAGCAATAAAAGAATATAAAAATTATGGATTTTCGATTCGTAAAATAGCAAAAATTGTTGATTATAGTAAATCAACTGTACATAGAGTTTGTAGATTATTAAATAAAAACTTATTGCCATTAGAAATATTGAATCAATTTCAAAAAAATAAACAAAACGCAGGCAGAAAATTAATAATTTTAACTTTAACAGAAATTAATATTATTAATCATTTGTTAATGACTAAAAAGTATGCTCTTGATATAATTGCTAACTTTTTAAAGGAAAATAAAATAAAAAGTATTTCAACAAAAACTTTATATAACATGTTTAAAACAAATCGAATGGGTTTTGATGAAAATAACTTATTGAGAAAAGGCAAAAATAAATCTCACAAACAAAAAGAAACTAGGGGCAAAATTAATAATTGTAAGTCTATTCATGAAAGAAATTTAATCATTCCTAATATTAAAAATATACAAGAATTTGGTCATTTAGAAGGTGATACTATCATCGGCAAAGATCATAAAAGTTCTATTATTACTTTGGCTGATATATGATCAAAAACCACAATTCTTTTAGTAACTAAAAATCATAAATCAGAAAATATTACGAAAAGTATAATAAAATTTATTTCAAAGTTACAAAAAGGAACAGTTAAAACCATTACTTTTGATCGTGGTAAAGAATTTAGTAAATGAAGATTAATCGAAAAAATTTGTAATGTCAAAATTTATTTTGCAGATCCCGGTAAACCTTGCCAAAGGGGTTTAAATGAAAATAATAATGGTATTTTAAGAAGATATTTACCAAAATCTACAGATCTATCCTCATATAAAAAAATATTTAAATTTTATAGCGTTTCAAATTAATTCTACACCCAGAAAATCGTTTTAATTTTCACAAAAAATCTTGATATTACTTTTAATTTAAAATTAAAAGTAATATTTTTATATCAGGGGTGATTTTTTGTGACTAATAATGAATTAATTGATGTTTTAAAAAACAAAAAAGATGAAGAATTTATAAAAATTATTAGACATTTTAAAAATAGAATTAAACAAATTGAGAAAAAAGAAAAATTAGATGCAATTGATAAAAAATTTAAAGAAAAAGGAATTCAATGTCCAAATTGTAAATCTTATTGATGTGTAAAAAATGGTTTTAAGAATAATAAGCAAAAATATTTATGCAAAGATTGTAAAAGTAGCTTTGATGCTTTAAGAAATCATTTTTTACATTGAAGTCATTTATCTCATGAACAATGAGATTGAATAATTTGATTGTCATTGTTAGGTCAATCTGCTTATACTATTTCTCAATTTGCTAAAATTTCAAAAACATCAGCATGATTTAATCGTCAAAAATTTATGAAATCATCACAATTAGCAAAAACACAAAAACCATTCACAAAATTAAAAGGTAGAATTGAAATTGATGAAACTTTTATCAAAGAAATTCATAAAGGAAATTTCAAAAATCCAGATGATCCAATAAAACAATGAATTGAAGAAAATGCTAAAGATTTAAACTGTTGTATTGAAATGGCAATTGATGAAAATAAAAATATTTATGCTCAAACAACAAATACTAAAAGATTAACAAAAAAATGAGTACAAGAAAATTTAACATCTAAGCTTATCGAAGAAAAATCAATTATAGTTTGTGATATGCAAATACTATATGATACAGTAGCTAAACAAACAAAATGTACTCTCAAGAAATTTAAATCAAAAGAAAATAAAGAATTAAATTATAAAAATTTAAGTAATATCAGTAAAATACAATCAAGTTTAAAAGAATTTATTACTCATTATCATGGCATTGGATTTACCAATATTCAAAATTACCTCAATTTATGAAAATTTAAATACCAACATTATAAAATATCACCTTATGCAAAATCTGAAGCATTATATTTCAGTTTGTAAAAAAAATAAATCCCAAAATTAAATAAAATAAAATTTTAGGCCAGGTTGATGATTTTTTTTATTTAATCAAGAGTTTTTTTGAAAATTAAAAAAAAATCGCTCTCTTATAAAAGACCAATAGATTTAATACAATTATTTTAAAAAACTGTCCCATTTATATTTACAACTCAGGTATTAAAAAATTGTTCTGTACTATTTTCTATATCTAAAGTTTTTAAAGTAACTAATACATGACTATTACAATCTTTAACAATACATTTAAGTAATACTTTTTCTTGTTTTTGCATTAATTATCTTCCTTTTTACAATTACATAAATTAATTGATATATTTAATTGTTTTAATTTTTTTAAATTTTTAGATGATTCAATAATTGCATTTTTTGTAAAAATATCCATTTCAAATTCTATTTTCATTATTTATTTTCCTTATTTAAATAATATCAACCAATTAATAAACTATCTGCTTCATCATGATTTGATACTGTTATATTTCAACCTTGATTAATTATTAATTCATTTGCTAATTGTATTGAAGTATTTTTTATTCAAATAAATTCTTGTTTTTTAGGTAAATTATAATTATTTTTAAAATTATTTATATATCATTTCTTTCATGAAGAAGGACTTATTAACATATTTTTTGTTAATAATTTATTAAATTGTCCAGCAATAAAACCTCTTAAATGTTCTTGTGTTTCATAACCAATACCATTTTTTGAATGAAAAGTACCACGTTCCATTAATAAATCATATTTATTCATATCTATTAAATAACTTATTTGTATTTGTATTTTTTCTCAATCATAATTATAATTTTTAAAATTATAACTATTTATTCATATTGTTTTTTTATTTTCTCATAAAGTAAATCCAGTATTTTTAATACTTGGGTCAATTGAAAGTAAATAATTATTCATAAATTATAACCTAATTTCTTTTAATATTTCTAGTGCACATTCATCAAACACAATTGGGTGATTTTCTAAACTAGACTTGGTGCAAAACCTTTAATTTTAACAATTTAACGATTATTATTAATATTAAAGGTGATAGTTATTATGTTGAAAAAATATAAAGATGATCAAGAATTTTATAGTTTAGTCGGCATAAAGCCACAAACATTTTATAAAATGCTTGAAATTTTAAAAATTGCTGAGTCTAAACAAAAATATTATGGTGGTAGAAAAAATAAAATTGTAATTGAAGGGCGTTTATTAATGACTTTATAATATTGAAAAGACTATAGTAGTTATAGAGTTATTGCAAAAAGATATAATATTAGTCATACTAGTTGCATTCGTAATATTTTTTGAATTGAAAATATTTTAATAAAAAGCGGAATTTTTAATTTACCTGGAAAAAAAGATTTAACAAAAAATAAAGGTACTAATAATAATTTGTTAGCTATTGATGCTACTGAAACTCCAATTGAAAGAATTAAAAAAAACTAAAATTACTTTTTTCAGGTAAAAAGAAACATCATTCTCTCAAATCCCAAATAATTATTGATATTTCCAATGGAAAAATTATTTCAACTGCTTTTTGTTTTGGAAGCATTCATGATTTTAAATTGCTTCTAAAATCTAAAACTTTTATTCATCCAGAAAAACAAGTTTTTGTTGATTCGGGTTATCAAGGTATACAAAATATTCATAAAAATAAATTTTTGCCATTTAAAAAAAGTAAATACAATCAATTAACACCAATTCAAAAAGAATACAATAAAACTTTAAGTAAAATTAGAATTAAAATTGAACACGTATTTGCTAAACTAAAACGTTTTAAAATTTTAAGTTTAAAATATCGCAATAAAATACGAAGATTTGCATTAAGATTTAATTTAATAGCAGGAATATATAATTTTGAATTACCTTAGTTTTGCACCAAGTCTACTATTATTGCAATGTTCAATACTACATTTATTCATAATCAAAATCTTCATTATTAATTCTTTCTTTTATTAAATATAAAAATTCTAAATCTCTGCTAATACTGTCTTTACGCACATCAGCAATTGTTGATTCAACATCTATAATTTTTTTCATTATCTAATACCTTTTCGATGTTCTCTTGCATGTTCAATATTTTCTTCATCACCAATCATTATTTCTCCACAAAAAACACATTTATACTTTGTTCAATATCCCATTATTTATTCTCCTTATTTTTATTTAAATTCATAACTAATATTTCTAAACAATTCATACATCAATAATTTGTTAATCAAATTCTTTTATCACAATATTTACATTTATTCATAATTTCTATACTCATTTTTATTATTATTTTTTAAATTTTTAAATCTTTCACGAATTTCTTTAAATTTATCAAATAATACTTTTAAATAATTTTCACCCATTAATATTAAAAAATCTTTATTATTACTTGGATTTAATTTTTCCATATCTTCTCTTATACATTCATCAAATAAAACTGTATTTGTAATCATATATTTTTCAAAATAATCTAATTGTTTTTCAGTTGGTTATCATTTTTCATTTTGTATTTTTACATTATTATTAATAAGACTTGGTGCAAAACCTTTAATTTTAACAATTTAACGATTATTATTAATATTAAAGGTGATAGTTATTATGTTGAAAAAATATAAAGATGATCAAGAATTTTATAGTTTAGTCGGCATAAATCCACAAACATTTTATAAAATGTTTGAAATTTTAAAAATTGCTGAGTATAAACAAAAATATTATGGTGGTAGAAAAAATAAAATTGTAATTGAAGAGCGTTTATTAATGACTTTAGAATATTGAAAAGACTATAGTAGTTATAGAGTTATTGCAAAAAGATATAATATTAGTCATACTAGTTGCATTCGTAATATTTTTTGAATTGAAAATATTTTAATAAAAAGCGGAATTTTTAATTTACCTGGAAAAAAAGATTTAACAAAAAATAAAGGTACTAATAATAATTTGTTAGCTATTGATGCTACTGAAACTCCAATTGAAAGAATTAAAAAAAACTAAAATTACTTTTTTCAGGTAAAAAGAAACATCATTCTCTCAAATCCCAAATAATTATTGATATTTCCAATGGAAAAATTATTTCAACTGCTTTTTGTTTTGGAAGCATTCATGATTTTAAATTGCTTCTAAAATCTAAAACTTTTATCCATCCAGAAAAACAAGTTTTTGTTGATTCAGGTTATCAAGTTATACAAAATATTCATAAAAATACATTTTTGCCATTTAAAAAAAGTAAATACAATCAATTAACACCAATTCAAAAAGAATACAATAAAACTTTAAGCAAAATTAGAATTAAAATTGAACACGTATTTGCTAAACTAAAACGTTTTAAAATTTTAAGTTTAAAATATCACAATAAAATACGAAGATTTGCATTAAGATTTAATTTAATAGCAGGAATATATAATTTTGAATTACCTTAGTTTTGCACCAAGTCTATATAATTATTTTGTTGCTTATTATTTTGAATTAAATTAACATTATAATTATCTGGGTCAAGTTCATCTTCACTTAATAAAATTAAATTCATTAAAAAATATCTATAAGCATAAGTTTCTTTTAATTTTCACAAAAAATCTTGATATTACTTTTAATTTTAAATTAAAAGTAATATTTTTATATCAGGGGTGATTTTTTGTGACTAATAATGAATTAATTGATGTTTTAAAAAACAAAAAAGATGAAGAATTTATAAAAATTATTAGACATTTTAAAAATAGAATTAAACAAATTGAGAAAAAAGAAAAATTAGATGCAATTGATAAAAAATTTAAAGAAAAAGGAATTCAATGTCCGAATTGTAAATCTTATTGATGTGTAAAAAATGGTTTTAAGAATAATAAGCAAAAATATTTATGCAAAGATTGTAAAAGTAGCTTTGATGCTTTAAGAAATCATTTTTTACATTGAAGTCATTTATCTCATGAACAATGAGATTGAATAATTTGATTGTCATTGTTAGGTCAATCTGCTTATACTATTTCTCAATTTGCTAAAATTTCAAAAACATCAGCATGATTTAATCGTCAAAAATTTATGAAATCATCACAATTAGCAAAAACACAAAAACCATTCACAAAATTAAAAGGTAGAATTGAAATTGATGAAACTTTTATCAAAGAAATTCATAAAGGAAATTTCAAAAATCCAGATGATCCAAGAAAAAAATGAATTGAAGAAAATGCTAAAGATTTAAACTGTTGTATTGAAATGGCAATTGATGAAAATAAAAATATTTATGCTCAAACAACAAATACTAAAAGATTAACAAAAAAATGAGTACAAGAAAATTTAACATCTAAGCTTATCGAAGAAAAATCAATTATAGTTTGTGATATGCAAATACTATATGATACAGTAGCTAAACAAACAAAATGTACTCTCAAGAAATTTAAATCAAAAGAAAATAAAGAATTAAATTATAAAAATTTAAGTAATATCAGTAAAATACAATCAAGTTTAAAAGAATTTATTACTCATTATCATGGCATTGGATTTACCAATATTCAAAATTACCTCAATTTATGAAAATTTAAATACCAACATTATAAAATATCACCTTATGCAAAATCTGAAGCATTATATTTCAGTTTGTAAAAAAATAAATCCCAAAATTAAATAAAATCAAATTTTAGGCCAGGTTGATGATTTTTTTTATTTCATCAAGAGTTTTTTTGAAAATTAAAATAAGTTTCTGCACTACCTTTTGCTTTTGCTATATCTGTATTTTTAGCACAAGCAAGTATATCAAAATATTTACTTTCTTTATCATTATCTAAATCAATAATTGTATATCTTTTAAAATAAGTGATTTCTACTTCTTTTGTATCTAAATAATTTATTTTTCTATCAATTGTTAATATATCTTCATGTGTAATCACAATATTTAATTCTTTACATAATAATTTAAATTTATTAAAAATATCACTTAATAGACTCGGTGCAAAACTAAGGTAATTCAAAATTATATATTCCTGCTATTAAATTAAATCTTAATGCAAATCTTCGTATTTTATTGCGATATTTTAAACTTAAAATTTTAAAACGTTTTAGTTTAGCAAATACGTGTTCAATTTTAATTCTAATTTTACTTAAAGTTTTATTGTATTCTTTTTGAATTGGTGTTAATTGATTGTATTTACTTTTTTTAAATGGCAAAAATGTATTTTTATGAATATTTTGTATACCTTGATAACCTGAATCAACAAAAACTTGTTTTTCTGGATGAATAAAAGTTTTAGATTTTAGAAGCAATTTAAAATCATGAATGCTTCCAAAACAAAAAGCAGTTGAAATAATTTTTCCATTGGAAATATCAATAATTATTTGGGATTTGAGAGAATGATGTTTCTTTTTACCTGAAAAAAGTAATTTTAGTTTTTTTTAATTCTTTCAATTGGAGTTTCAGTAGCATCAATAGCTAACAAATTATTATTAGTACCTTTATTTTTTGTTAAATCTTTTTTTTCAGGTAAATTAAAAATTCCGCTTTTTATTAAAATATTTTCAATTCAAAAAATATTACGAATGCAACTAGTATGACAAATATTATATCTTTTTGCAATAACTCTACAACTACTATAGTCTTTTCAATATTCTAAAGTCATTAATAAACGCTCTTCAATTACAATTTTATTTTTTCTACCACCATAATATTTTTGTTTAGACTCAGCAATTTTTAAAATTTCAAGCATTTTATAAAATGTTTGTGGCTTTATGCCGACTAAACTATAAAATTCTTGATCATCTTTATATTTTTTCAACATAATAACTATCACCTTTAATATTAATAATAATCGTTAAATTGTTAAAATTAAAGGTTTTGCACCAAGTCTATTTAATAATCCCATACAATTAGATAAAAGTATTACTTTATTTACTAAAATTCAAGAAATGGAAATTAAAGAAAATCTTGGATATGAAATTAATTTAAACCAAAAAATAAAATTAGAAACAAAAATTCAAAAACTAGAGAAAGAAATTGAACAACTTAAAAATAAGATTTAGTTATTCAAAAATTCTAAATTAAAAACCCGTAATCATGGATAAATTTATTTGTTAAATATTTTTATATAATAGACTTGGTGCAAAACTAAGGTAATTCAAAATTATATATTCCTGCTATTAAATTAAATCTTAATGCAAATCTTCGTATTTTATTGCGATATTTTAAACTTAAAATTTTAAAACGTTTTAGTTTAGCAAATACGTGTTCAATTTTAATTCTAATTTTACTTAAAGTTTTATTGTATTCTTTTTGAATTGGTGTTAATTGATTGTATTTACTTTTTTTAAATGGCAAAAATGTATTTTTATGAATATTTTGTATACCTTGATAACTCTGGATGAATAAAATTTTTAGATTTTAGAAGCAATTTAAAATCATGAATGCTTCCAAAACAAAAAGCAGTTGAAATAATTTTTCCATTGGAAATATCAATAATTATTTGGGATTTGAGAGAATGATGTTTCTTTTTACCTGAAAAAAGTAATTTTAGTTTTTTTTAATTCTTTCAATTGGAGTTTCAGTAGCATCAATAGCTAACAAATTATTATTAGTACCTTTATTTTTTGTTAAATCTTTTTTTCCAGGTAAATTAAAAATTCCGCTTTTTATTAAAATATTTTCAATTCAAAAAATATTACGAATGCAACCAGTATGACTAATATTATATCTTTTTGCAATAACTCTACAACTACTATAGTCTTTTCAATATTCTCAAGTCATTAATAAACGCTCTTCAATTACAATTTTATTTTTTCTACCACCATAATATTTTTGTTTAGACTCAGCAATTTTTAAAATTTCAAGCATTTTATAAAATGTTTGTGGCTTTATGCCGACTAAACTATAAAATTCTTGATCATCTTTATATTTTTTCAACATAATAACTATCACCTTTAATATTAATAATAATCGTTAAATTGTTAAAATTAAAGGTTTTGCACCAAGTCTAATGAAATAATATTTTTAAAATAAATTTTAAAAATATAAAGAGGTTGTAATTACAACCTCTTTATATATTTTTTTACATTTTTTGTGATTTACTACTAAAACTTTGACTTTTACTTGTTGAAGCTTCACTGTTTACTTTTGTTTTATCTTGTTCAAATCCAAGAGCATTAGCAACTCTTTCTCGTCTTTCACGTTCGTTTTTTTCTCCTAATGCTTTGTTTATTCTTTCAGCGTCTTTTGCACGTTTATCTTTATTTGCTTGACTTCATTTTTCCATATTGTAAAATTCCTCTCTTCAATATTTTTGAATATTTTTTTCTATCCTTAAAATATCCAAGAAGAATTATATATTTTTCAAACAAAAAATGTGTAATAAATAATGAATAATCACTATTTTAAAAAATAGTGATTAAGACTTTAATATTTAATTAAATTTATTACTTATTGCTTATGTTAATAAGCATTTTACTTTATTTCAGTTATGATTTGAACTTGTTGAAGGCAGTTGCTCTTGCTGATTTATTGTATTTCGTATAGATGAATCAAAATTATGATTATTTTTTGATTTAATAATTGAATTTTCTAAAATACTATTTGAGTTATGATTTATTGTTTCATTACTTATTATTTCGTCTAGTTTTTTATCTTTTCTATTATCTAATTCTTGTTTTAAAATATCATATTGAGTTTTTAATTTTGTTTCTAACTTATTACTAGTTAAATTTTCTATATTTTTTTCAACATTTTTTTTAATTTCTAGTTCTTCTTTAGTTTTACCAAGATTTCTTTTGTTTACAAATGGTATTTTACGAATTAATGAATAAAATTTTTGTTTAATTCATACTTCAACTTTTTTTGTTTTTTCTGTTGCAATAGTTCATATTACTTTATTAACAATTCAAGCAATACCAATACCTACTATTGATACTAAAGTTTTTTCTCATAATATTGTTGATATAATAGGGACTAATGCTGGTACAGCAACAGGTATTGCTAAAAGTGTAATACTTAATAATGAAAGAGAAATAAATATTATTAATTCTGATTTTGATATTTTTCAGTTTGATATTTTTTCTTGTTCACTTAAAAATTTTTTAATTGATACAGGTTCAATTTTAATATTTTTTTCTGGATTTGAATTTGGTTCAATTAAGAGAAGATCATCTTTATATTTATTGATATTTTCATATTTTTTCAATTGTTTCATGACTTCAATATTACCGTTTGTAAGTTCTTGAAAATCAATCACTTCTTCGGTAATAGAATTATTAATATGTACAAGAGTAGTTACAAAAATTATTTCATCTTTAATTGGTAAAATTTCTTCGTAAATTTTTTCAATTCCCGTTTTTTTTCTTTTTTTTTCATCATAAATTGTTACAGAATTATATGTATATTTTGTTAAATTAATATCACTTTCTTTTGTTTTTTTTAATTCTTCAATTTGTTTTTTAAGTTTCTGAATGTCTTTTGCTTGTTCTTGAATTGTTGTTTGTAATTTTGATATTTCTTTTGTATTTAAAATTGAAGTCGGTAATAAATTTTTCAATTTTGATAATATATCGTTATTTGTTTTTGGTTCTTTTTCGTTATCTGTTAAATTAGTAGCAACTATTTCGAAATTTTCATCAATATTTTCGGATAGGTCATCATTAAGTTGTTTATCATTAGCAGTAATTTTTTCAGTTATTTTAAATGTTGATCCACCATGTCTACTTTTTTCTATAACTTCAATGTTTGTTTGTTTTTTAATATCTTCTATGGATTTATTTTCTGATAGAAAATTATATGTTTGAGATTTTGTTTTGTCTGTCATTTTAATGTCTCCTTTTAAAAATTAAAACCCATTTACTTTTAAAAATAAAGTAATGGGTTAAAACTTATATATTGGATAACAGTTATATGTTATCAAATTTTGTGTATTTTACAATTAGTTAAGTTTTAACCAAAATTGGGTAATGTTTATTAATCTGTGTAACTTACAAAAATAACTGTGTTTAATTAATTCTAGTAAATATAATTAAGTGACTAGAAAGAGTTAGTTACAGATGGCTAAAAAAGATAATCTTAATAATAATGATCCAATATCAAAAGCAGTAGATTTATTACTAGAAAATATTGAAGATTTAACAACAATGTTTAAAGAAGTAGGTCTATATAAAGAATTAACTTTTAATTTTCAAAAAAACTCTTGATGAAATAAAAAAAATCATCAACCTGGCCTAAAATTTGATTTTATTTAATTTTGGGATTTATTTTTTTTACAAACTGAAATATAATGCTTCAGATTTTGCATAAGGTGATATTTTATAATGTTGGTATTTAAATTTTCATAAATTGAGGTAATTTTGAATATTGGTAAATCCAATGCCATGATAATGAGTAATAAATTCTTTTAAACTTGATTGTATTTTACTGATATTACTTAAATTTTTATAATTTAATTCTTTATTTTCTTTTGATTTAAATTTCTTGAGAGTACATTTTGTTTGTTTAGCTACTGTATCATATAGTATTTGCATATCACAAACTATAATTGATTTTTCTTCGATAAGCTTAGATGTTAAATTTTCTTGTACTCATTTTTTTGTTAATCTTTTAGTATTTGTTGTTTGAGCATAAATATTTTTATTTTCATCAATTGCCATTTCAATACAACAGTTTAAATCTTTAGCATTTTCTTCAATTCATTTTTTTCTTGGATCATCTGGATTTTTGAAATTTCCTTTATGAATTTCTTTGATAAAAGTTTCATCAATTTCAATTCTACCTTTTAATTTTGTGAATGGTTTTTGTGTTTTTGCTAATTGTGATGATTTCATAAATTTTTGACGATTAAATCATGCTGATGTTTTTGAAATTTTAGCAAATTGAGAAATAGTATAAGCAGATTGACCTAACAATGACAATCAAATTATTCAATCTCATTGTTCATGAGATAAATGACTTCAATGTAAAAAATGATTTCTTAAAGCATCAAAGCTACTTTTACAATCTTTGCATAAATATTTTTGCTTATTATTCTTAAAACCATTTTTTACACATCAATAAGATTTACAATTTGGACATTGAATTCCTTTTTCTTTAAATTTTTTATCAATTGCATCTAATTTTTCTTTTTTCTCAATTTGTTTAATTCTATTTTTAAAATGTCTAATAATTTTTATAAATTCTTCATCTTTTTTGTTTTTTAAAACATCAATTAATTCATTATTAGTCACAAAAAATCACCCCTGATATAAAAATATTACTTTTAATTTTAAATTAAAAGTAATATCAAGATTTTTTGTGAAAATTAAAAGAATTAACTAAAAGATTAGTAGAAAAAATGTTGAATTCTGAAATGCAAAATTATTTAGGATATGAAAAAAATCAACATAGTAATAGTGATAATGTTCGTAATGGTATAAGTTCAAAAAAATTAATAACTCAACAAGGTAAAATTGAGATCGATGTACCACGAGATCGCAATAGTAATTTTAATCCTGTAATAGTTGCAAAAAGACAGAGAAGATTTGATGGTTTTGATCAACAAGTTCTTTCTTTGATATGCCAAAGGAATGACATTATCAGATATTAGAACGCAATTGCAAGAGTTATATCATGGTGCTGATATTAGTGAAATTACTGATGATGTGATAGATGATGTTAAAGCATGGCAAAATCGACCATTAGAAAGTATTTATCCGATTGTTTATTTTGATTGTATAGTAGTTAAAGTACGACAAGATAAACGGATTATTAACAAATCGATTTATATAGCACTAGGAGTTGATTTAGAAGGTAAAAAAGATGTTTTGGGTTTATGAATTAGTGAAAATGAAGGTGCTAAATTTTGATTAGCAAATTTAACAAAAATGAAAAATCGAGGCTTAAATGATATTCTTATTGCTTGTAGCGATAATTTAACAGGCATGTCAGAAGCAATACAATCAGTTTATCCTAAAACCGAACATCAATTATGCATAGTTCATCAAATTAGAAATAGTTTAAAATATGTTTCATACAAACATCGAAAAGCACTAGTTGCAGATTTAAAACCAATTTATAGTGCATGTAGTGAAGAAAAAGCAACGCAAGCTTTAGAATTGTTTGAAAATAAATGAAATAAAAAATATCCTCAAATTACTAAATCCTGATATAAAAATTGAGATAATTTAATGGTTTTTATTAGTTATCCTGCAGAAATCAAAAGAGTGATTTATACCACAAATGCTATTGAATCTGTTAATAGTCAATTACGAAAAGTTATAAGAAATAAAAAAGTTTTTCCTATACGATATGGCGGTTTTTAAAATATTTTACTTAGCAATCGAAAATATAACAAAAAAATGAACAATGCCCATTCAAAATTGAAATACAGCAATTGCCCATTTTATGATAAAATTTGAACATAAAATTAATGTAAACCAGTACTGTAAAATGACAGACAAAACTAGACTACAAACATATAATTTTCTATTAGAAAATAAATCCATTGAAGATATTTTAAATCAACCAAACGCTACTTTTAAAAATAAAAATGGAAATGATAAACAAAGACATGGTGGATTAACAATAAAATTTTCTAATGATATTGATGTTAAAGATAAACCTTCAAAAGTTGTAGTTAATGACAAATTAAAAAATAATATTATATCTGATATAAATGAAGTCTCTGTAACTGAAATATTAACTAAGGAAATAGGAACACAAATCGAAACTATTGGATGGGTTACACTTTATTGGACACTAATTACGTAGACAAGTGAACAAATTAGTTAAAAGAAAGGAACTATAATTATGGCCAATATTAACTCATATTCAGATGAATTTAAAAAACAAATAGTAGCTTTATATCAAAGTGGTAAGTCAGTGTCTTGTCTTGCTAAAGAATATAACGTTACAAGGGCAGCTACTTATAATTGAATTAAACAATTTACTAATTCAGGTAGTTTTAAAACCAAAGATAATCGTTCTGTTGAAGAAAATGAATTAATTAGACTTGGTGAAAAACTAAGGTAATTCAAAATTATATATTCCTGCTATTAAATTAAATCTTAATGCAAATCTTCGTATTTTATTGCGATATTTTAAACTTAAAATTTTAAAACGTTTTAGTTTAGCAAATACGTGTTCAATTTTAATTATAATTTTACTTAAAGTTTTATTGTATTCTTTTTGAATTGGTGTTAATTGATTGTATTTACTTTTTTTAAATGGCAAAAATGTATTTTTATGAATATTTTGTATACCTTGATAACCTGAATCAACAAAAACTTGTTTTTCTGGATGAATAAAAGTTTTAGATTTTAGAAGCAATTTAAAATCATGAATGCTTCCAAAACAAAAAGCAGTTGAAATAATTTTTCCATTGGAAATATCAATAATTATTTGGGATTTGAGAGAATGATGTTTCTTTTTACCTGAAAAAAGTAATTTTAGTTTTTTTTAATTCTTTCAATTGGAGTTTCAGTATCATCAATAGCTAACAAATTATTATTAGTACCTTTATTTTTTGTTAAATCTTTTTTTCCAGGTAAATTAAAAATTCCGCTTTTTATTAAAATATTTTCAATTCAAAAAATATTACGAATGCAACTAGTATGACTAATATTATATCTTTTTGCAATAACTCTACAACTACTATAGTCTTTTCAATATTCTAAAGTCATTAATAAACGCTCTTCAATTACAATTTTATTTTTTCTACCACCATAATATTTTGTTTAGACTCAGCAATTTTTAAAATTTCAAGCATTTTATAAAATGTTTGTGGCTTTATGCCGACTAAACTATAAAATTCTTGATCATTTTTATATTTTTTCAACATAATAACTATCACCTTTAATATTAATAATAATCGTTAAATTGTTAAAATTAAAGGTTTTGCACCAAGTCTAATTAAACCAGCAACAGCAGAAGATAATAAAACTCCAATTAAACCTAAAATAATTTTTTTTATTTCCTGAGTTGTAAATATAAATGGGACAGTTTTTTAAAATAATTGTATTAAATCTATTGGTCTTTTATAAGAGAGCGATTTTCTGGGTGTAGAATTAATTTGAAATGCTATAAAATTTAAATCTTTTTGTTTATATGAAGATAGATCTGTAGATTTTGGTAAATATCTTCTTAAAATACCATTATTATTTTCATTTAAACCCCTTTGGCAAGGTTTACCAGGATCTGCAAAATAAATTTTGACATTACAAATTTTTTCGATTAATCTTCATTTACTAAATTCTTTACCACGATCAAAAGTAATGGTTTTAACTGTTCCTTTTTGTAACTTTGAAATAAATTTTATTATACTTTTCGTAATATTTTCTGATTTATGATTTTTAGTTACTAAAGGAATTGTGGTTTTTGATCATATATCAGCCAAAGTAATAATAGAACTTTTATGATCTTTGCCAATGATAGTATCACCTGCTAAATGACCAAATTCTTGTATATTTTTAATATTAGGAATGATTAAATTTCTTTCATGAATAGACTTACAATTATTAATTTTGCCCCTAGTTTCTTTTTGTTTGTGAGATTTATTTTTGCCTTTTCTCAATAAGTTATTTTCATCAAAACCCATTCGATTTGTTTTAAACGTGTTATATAAAGTTTTTGTTGAAATACTTTTTATTTTATTTTCCTTTAAAAAGTTAGCAATTATATCAAGAGCATACTTTTTAGTAATTAACAAATGATTAATACTATTAATTTCTGTTAAAGTTAAAATTATTAATTTTCTGCCTGCATTTTGTTTATTTTTTTGAAATTGATTCAATATTTCTAATGGCAATAAGTTTTTATTTAATAATCTACAAACTCTATGTACAGTTGATTTACTATAATCAACAATTTTTGCTATTTTACGAATCGAAAATCCATAATTTTTATATTCTTTTATTGCTATTATTGATTCAATACTCAGATACTTATACATTGCGCTAATTCCGTTCTTTTCTTAATTAGACTTGGTGCAAAACCTTTAATTTTAAAAATTTAACGATTATTATTAATATTAAAGGTGATAGTTATTATGTTGAAAAAATATAAAGATGATCAATAATTTTATAGTTTAGTCGGCATAAAGCCACAAACATTTTATAAAATGCTTGAAATTTTAAAAATTGCTGAGTCTAAACAAAAATATTATGGTGGTAGAAAAAATAAAATTGTAATTGAAGAGCGTTTATTAATGACTTTAGAATATTGAAAAGACTATAGTAGTTATAGAGTTATTGCAAAAAGATATAATATTAGTCATACTAGTTGCATTCGTAATATTTTTTGAATTGAAAATATTTTAATAAAAAGTGGAATTTTTAATTTACCTGGAAAAAAAAGATTTAACAAAAAATAAAGGTACTAATAATAATTTGTTAGCTATTGATGCTACTGAAACTCCAATTGAAAGAATTAAAAAAGGAAATTATCCCCACATGTACTAGTGTGGAGGAAAAAATGAATTGAAATGAATTCAATAGCATATTTCAAACTGAAAACGATTGTTTGAAATATATAGCGAAGTTGAAAATAATGAAATGCATCAGATGTGCTTCTTCTAGTTTGAATACTTCTGATTTGAGAAGAATACGATGTTTGAACTGTAACCAAACATTTAGTATTCTTTATGGAACCATTTTTTATAAGTCACAGACCCAAATGACATCTTGGTTTTATCTCATCTTTAGATGAATAAACACAAAGCATGGCATACCAGCAACCGATGTTGCAAGGGAATTGGGTGTGACCTATAAAAACAGCTTGAAGAATGTGTCATGAAATCAGGACTAGAATTGGAAATCAAGATGCAGGTTTCATTGTTGATGGCACAGCACAGATGGATGAAATGTATATTTCACATTTAGGTTTTAAAAAACAAGGAAGATCCTTGTTGAATAAAACTTTGATTGTTGGAGTTTATGAGAAAACCAGCAACAAACTAATTGTGAAGGTGCTGAAAAATGCAGATGAAAAAAACCTTTTAAGATTTGCATTGAAACACATTTTTACTGAGTGCTGTCTATTTACGGATTCTTGGAAGGGATATGTAAGTTTCAAAAACTTCTATCCCAAACATGAAATCGTAAATCATGAAGTTGGGTATGTGTCACCAACGGGTGTAAACACAAACCAGATTGAATCATCATGAAAGCACATCTGACGAACTTTCCAAACACACATAAGAGTTTCAAAGCACAATATTCATTTATATGCAAAAGAATCAGCATATAAATTCAATAACATACCTAGTTTTGAAACTGTAATTTTGTGTTTGATTTAAATACATGCAGGGATAATTTCCTAGGTAGGCTTTTATCTCCATTTATGTGATAAAATTTAAAAATAGTACATAAAGGGATAAAAGCCTTAAAAAAAACTAAAATTACTTTTTTCAGGTAAAAAGAAACATCATTCTCTCAAATCCCAAATAATTATTGATATTTCCAATGGAAAAATTATTTCAACTGCTTTTTGTTTTGGAAGCATTCATGATTTTAAATTGCTTCTAAAATCTAAAACTTTTATTCATCCAGAAAAACAAGTTTTTGTTGATTCAGTTTATCAAGGTATACAAAATATTCATAAAAATACATTTTTGCCATTTAAAAAAAGTAAATACAATCAATTAACACCAATTCAAAAAGAATACAATAGACTTGGTGCAAAACTAAGGTAATTCAAAATTATATATTCCTGCTATTAAATTAAATCTTAATGCAAATCTTCGTATTTTATTGCGATATTTTAAACTTAAAATTTTAAAACGTTTTAGTTTAGCAAATACGTGTTCAATTTTAATTCTAATTTTACTTAAAGTTTTATTGTATTCTTTTTGAATTGGTGTTAATTGATTGTATTTACTTTTTTTAAATGGCAAAAATGTATTTTTATGAATATTTTGTATACCTTGATAAACTGAATCAACAAAAACTTGTTTTTCTGGATGAATAAAAGTTTTAGATTTTAGAAGCAATTTAAAATCATGAATGCTTCCAAAACAAAAAGCAGTTGAAATCATTTTTCCATTGGAAATATCAATAATTATTTGGGATTTGAGAGAATGATGTTTCTTTTTACCTGAAAAAAGTAATTTTAGTTTTTTTTAATTCTTTCAATTGGAGTTTCAGTAGCATCAATAGCTAACAAATTATTATTAGTACCTTTATTTTTTGTTAAATCTTTTTTTCCAGGTAAATTAAAAATTCCGCTTTTTATTAAAATATTTTCAATTCAAAAAATATTACGAATGCAACTAGTATGACTAATATTATATCTTTTTGCAATAACTCTATAACTACTATAGTCTTTTCAATATTCTAAAGTCATTAACAAACGCTCTTCAATTACAATTTTATTTTTTCTACCACCATAATATTTTTGTTTAGACTCAGCAATTTTTAAAATTTCAAGCATTTTATAAAATGTTTGTGGCTTTATGCCGACTAAACTATAAAATTCTTGATCATCTTTATATTTTTTCAACATAATAACTATCACCTTTAATATTAATAATAATCGTTAAATTGTTAAAATTAAAGGTTTTGCACCAAGTCTAATAAAACTTTAAGTAAAATTAGAATTAAAATTGAACACGTATTTGCTAAACTAAAACGTTTTAAAATTTTAAGTTTAAAATATCGCAATAAAATACGAAGATTTGCATTAAGATTTAATTTAATAGCAGGAATATATAATTTTGAATTACCTTAGTTTTGCACCAAGTCTAATTCATTTTTTTCTTGGATCATCTGGATTTTTGAAATTTCCTTTATGAATTTCTTTGATAAAAGTTTCATCAATTTCAATTCTACCTTTTAATTTTGTGAATGGTTTTTGTGTTTTTGCTAATTGTGATGATTTCATAAATTTTTGACGATTAAATCATGCTGATGTTTTTGAAATTTTAGCAAATTGAGAAATAGTATAAGCAGATTGACCTAACAATGACAATCAAATTATTCAATCTCATTGTTCATGAGATAAATGACTTCAATGTAAAAAATGATTTCTTAAAGCATCAAAGCTACTTTTACAATCTTTGCATAAATATTTTTGCTTATTATTCTTAAAACCATTTTTTACACATCAATAAGATTTACAATTTGGACATTGAATTCCTTTTTCTTTAAATTTTTTATCAATTGCATCTAATTTTTCTTTTTTCTCAATTTGTTTAATTCTATTTTTAAAATGTCTAATAATTTTTATAAATTCTTCATCTTTTTTGTTTTTTAAAACATCAATTAATTCATTATTAGTCACAAAAAATCACCCCTGATATAAAAATATTACTTTTAATTTTAAATTAAAAGTAATATCAAGATTTTTTGTGAAAATTAAAACAATCATTAATAATTTTAAGTATTTCTTCATAAAGACCATTATCTATTATCGGCGTTGATTCATTAATGTTATTTTTAGTTATTACTTTAGGAATTTTTATTCTTTTTCTAGGTTTGGAAATAGGTATTGAAAAAGTCTCTGACATATTTTTATTTTGTTTTAGGGGTATTTTAAGTCCAGTAAAAGCTTTTTGTCTTTTTAACAAAATGTCTTTTCTATTCTTAAAAACATTATCAATATATGGCTTTAAGATAGCATTAAATGATTTAATATCTCTGTTAATACTTCCTGTATTATCTTTGATTATTTTCTCCATTTGATTATATTCATGATTAACACTTTCTATGTTATCATCTTGATATGAAATAATTTCAAATGATAAACAATTAGAATTCAATCTTACATTTTTATTAGAAAAAAGACCCGAAGCCATAGTAGACTTGGTGCAAAACCTTTAATTTTAACAATTTAACGATTATTATTAATATTAAAGGTGATAGTTATTATGTTGAAAAAATATAAAGATGATCAAGAATTTTATAGTTTAGTCGGCATAAAGCCACAAACATTTTATAAAATGCTTGAAATTTTAAAAATTGCTGAGTCTAAACAAAAATATTATGGTGGTAGAAAAAATAAAATTGTAATTGAAGAGCGTTTATTAATGACTTTAGAATATTGAAAAGACTATAGTAGTTATAGAGTTATTGCAAAAAGATATAATATTAGTCATACTAGTTGCATTCGTAATATTTTTTGAATTGAAAATATTTTAATAAAAAGCGGAATTTTTAATTTACCTGGAAAAAAAGATTTAACAAAAAATAAAGGTACTAATAATAATTTTTTAGCTATTGATGCTACTGAAACTCCAATTGAAAGAATTAAAAAAAACTAAAATTACTTTTTTCAGGTAAAAAGAAACATCATTCTCTCAAATCCCAAATAATTATTGATATTTCCAATGGAAAAATTATTTCAACTGCTTTTTGTTTTGGAAGCATTCATGATTTTAAATTGCTTCTAAAATCTAAAACTTTTATTCATCCAGAAAAACAAGTTTTTGTTGATTCAGGTTATCAAGGTATACAAAATATTCATAAAAATACATTTTTGCCATTTAAAAAAAGTAAATACAATCAATTAACACCAATTCAAAAAGAATACAATAAAACTTTAAGTAAAATTAGAATTAAAATTGAACACGTATTTGCTAAACTAAAACGTTTTAAAATTTTAAGTTTAAAATATCGCAATAAAATACGAAGATTTGCATTAAGATTTAATTTAATAGCAGGAATATATAATTTTGAATTACCTTAGTTTTGCACCAAGTCTAATGTTGGTATTTAAATTTTCATAAATTGAGGTAATTTTGAATATTGGTAAATCCAATGCCATGATAATGAGTAATAAATTCTTTTAAACTTGATTGTATTTTACTGATATTACTTAAATTTTTATAATTTAATTCTTTATTTTCTTTTGATTTAAATTTCTTGATAGTACATTTTGTTTGTTTAGCTACTGTATCATATAGTATTTGCATATCACAAACTATAATTAATTTTTCTTCGATAAGTTTAGATGTTAAATTTTCTTGTACTCATTTTTTTGTTAATCTTTTAGTATTTGTTGTTTGAGCATAAATATTTTTATTTTCATCAATTGCCATTTCAATACAACAGTTTAAATCTTTAGCATTTTCTTCGATTCATTTTTTTCTTTTAATTTTCAAAAAAACTCTTGATGAAATAAAAAAAATCATCAACCTGGCCTAAAATTTGATTTTATTTAATTTTGGGATTTATTTTTTTTACAAACTGAAATATAATGCTTCGGATTTTGCATAAGGTGATATTTTATAATGTTGGTATTTAAATTTTCATAAATCGAGGTAATTTTGAATATTGGTAAATCCAATGCCATGATAATGAGTAATAAATTCTTTTAAACTTGATTGTATTTTACTGATATTACTTAAATTTTTATAATTTAATTCTTTATTTTCTTTTGATTTAAATTTCTTGAGAGTACATTTTGTTTGTTTAGCTACTGTATCATATAGTATTTGCATATCACAAACTATAATTGATTTTTCTTCGATAAGCTTAGATGTTAAATTTTCTTGTACTCATTTTTTTGTTAATCTTTTAGTATTTGTTGTTTGAGCATAAATATTTTTATTTTCATCAATTGCCATTTCAATACAACAGTTTAAATCTTTAGCATTTTCTTCAATTCATTTTTTTCTTGGATCATCTGGATTTTTGAAATTTCCTTTATGAATTTCTTTGATAAAAGTTTCATCAATTTCAATTCTACCTTTTAATTTTGTAAATGGTTTTTGTGTTTTTGCTAATTGTGATGATTTCATAAATTTTTGACGATTAAATCATGCTGATGTTTTTGAAATTTTAGCAAATTGAGAAATAGTATAAGCAGATTGACCTAACAATGACAATCAAATTATTCAATCTCATTGTTCATGAGATAAATGACTTCAATGTAAAAAATGATTTCTTAAATCATCAAAGCTACTTTTACAATCTTTGCATAAATATTTTTGCTTATTATTCTTAAAACCATTTTTTACACATCAATAAGATTTACAATTTGGACATTGAATTCCTTTTTCTTTAAATTTTTTATCAATTGCATCTAATTTTTCTTTTTTCTCAATTTGTTTAATTCTATTTTTAAAATGTCTAATAATTTTTATAAATTCTTCATCTTTTTTGTTTTTTAAAACATCAATTAATTCATTATTAGTCACAAAAAATCACCCCTGATATAAAAATATTACTTTTAATTTTAAATTAAAAGTAATATCAAGATTTTTTGTGAAAATTAAAATTTTTTTCTTGGATCATCTGGATTTTTGAAATTTCCTTTATGAATTTCTTTGATAAAAGTTTCATCAATTTCAATTCTACCTTTTAATTTTGTGAATGGTTTTTGTGTTTTTGCTAATTGTGATGATTTCATAAATTTTTGACGATTAAATCATGCTGATGTTTTTGAAATTTTAGCAAATTGAGAAACAGTATAAGCAGATTGACCTAACAATGACAATCAAATTATTCAATCTCATTGTTCATGAGATAAATGACTTCAATGTAAAAAATGATTTCTTAAAGCATCAAAGCTACTTTTACAATCTTTGCATAAATATTTTTGCTTATTATTCTTTAATTAGACTTGGTGCAAAACCTTTAATTTTAACAATTTAACGATTATTATTCATATTAAAGGTGATAGTTATTATGTTGAAAAAATATAAAGATGATCAAGAATTTTATAGTTTAGTCGGCATAAAGCCACAAACATTTTATAAAATGCTTGAAATTTTAAAAATTGCTGAGTCTAAACAAAATATTATGGTGGTAGAAAAAATAAAATTGTAATTGAAGAGCGTTTATTAATGACTTTAGAATATTGAAAAGACTATAGTAGTTATAGAGTTATTGCAAAAAGATATAATATTAGTCATACTAGTTGCATTCGTAATATTTTTTGAATTGAAAATATTTTAATAAAAAGCGGAATTTTTAATTTACCTAGAAAAAAAGATTTAACAAAAAATAAAGGTACTAATAATAATTTGTTAGCTATTGATGCTACTGAAACTCCAATTGAAAGAATTAAAAAAAACTAAAATTACTTTTTTCAGGTAAACATAAACATCATTCTCTCAAATCCCAAATAATTATTGATATTTCCAATGGAAAAATTATTTCAACTGCTTTTTGTTTTGGAAGCATTCATGATTTTAAATTGCTTCTAAAATCTAAAACTTTTATTCATCCAGAAAAAAAGTTTTTGTTGATTCGGGTTATCAAGGTATACAAAATATTCATAAAAATACATTTTTGCCATTTAAAAAAAGTAAATACAATCAATTAACACCAATTCAAAAAGAATACAATAAAACTTTAAGTAAAATTAGAATTAAAATTGAACACGTATTTGCTAAACTAAAACGTTTTAAAATTTTAAGTTTAAAATATCGCAATAAAATACGAAGATTTGCATTAAGATTTAATTTAATAGCAGGAATATATAATTTTTAATTACCTTAATTTTGCACCAATTCTAATATGAAAATTCTAAATATGATCGAGCAACAATAAAAAGTCAACTACAATTAATTCGTAAACAGAAACATCAATTATTAGAAAAAATGCAAAGTTTAGAAAATGAATTATATAGTTTAAATCAAGAACATTTTATGACTAGTGATAAATTAAATAATCAAAAGCTTGAACAAGTAAAAATGGAGTCAAAAGTAGAACAACATTTAAGACGTTTAGTTGAAACTTATAATTTAACTTATGAATATGCTAGAGAACATTATAGTGAACCATTAGCAGACGAACAACAAGCACGTAATTTGGTACAACAATTACGTAGTGAAATTGAAGATTTAGGATTTGTAAATATTAATGCTATTGAAGAATTTGAAAATGAAAATGAACGTTATTTACGTTTAAAAACTAAACATGATGAATTACAATTAGCATCACAATCGTTGTTAACAGCCATTGATGAAATGGATAATGTTATGGTAACGCAATTTGATGAAACAATCAAAGCTATTAATATGGTATTGCCCGAAACATTTCAAACTTTATTTGGTGGAGACACTTGTAGTTTACGATATACATCACCTGATGATATTTTAAATACAGGTGTGGAAGTGCTTGCTAATCCTCCTGGTAAAAGAATTAGTAATTTAAACTTATTATCAGGTGGTGAAAAATCATTAGTTGCATTAGCAGTATTATTTGCTATTTTAAAAGTCAAGCCGTTGCCATTGACAATATTAGATGAGGTTGAAGCACCATTGGATCCAGCAAATTTAGAGCGTTTTGCTAGATATGTTCGTAGTTTTTCACAATATACACAATTTATTATTGTTACTCATCGTCCAGGCACAATGGAAAATTGTGATGTATTATATGGTACAACTATGCAAAATCAAGGAATTACGAAAATGGTAGCCATTAAATTAGCAGATGCTAAAAAAATTATTGAAAGCGATAAATCAGTGAAAAATGTTAATTATGTCGTTTAAATTTTATGTTATATTAAAAATAAATTTATTAAAAACAGACCTATTTCACAGGTCTGTTTTTAATAAATTTAAGTATTATTATTTTTTATTGTGATGAAACATTAACGATTCATGTTGGTGTTAAACCAACCATATCAATAACAACTCCATTACCATTATCATAGTCAGAAATTTGTCATATGTATCATTGTGCAATTAATATTGCTGCAACCGCACCAATTATTGGAGCTAATGCTGGTAAGGCAACACCTAGGACAGCAGAGACTGCTCCTATTCCCGAACCAATCGCATTATTTAATTTATGTAATAGACTTGGTGCAAAACTAAGATAATTAAAAATTATATATTCCTGCTATTAAATTAAATCTTAATGCAAATCTTCGTATTTTATTGCGATATTTTAAACTTAAAATTTTAAAACGTTTTAGTTTAGCAAATACGTGTTTAATTTTAATTCTAATTTTACTTAAAGTTTTATTGTATTCTTTTTGAATTGGTGTTAATTGATTGTATTTACTTTTTTTAAATGGCAAAAATGTATTTTTATGAATATTTTGTATACCTTGATAACCTGAATCAACAAAAACTTGTTTTTCTGGATGAATAAAAGTTTTAAATTGCTTCTAAAATCTAAAACTTGTTTTTCTGGATGAATAAAAGTTTTAGATTTTAGAAGCAATTTAAAATCATGAATGCTTCCAAAACAAAAAGCAGTTGAAATAATTTTTCCATTGGAAATATCAATAATTATTTGGGATTTGAGAGAATGATGTTTCTTTTTACCTGAAAAAAGTAATTTTAGTTTTTTTTAATTCTTTCAATTGGAGTTTCAGTAGCATCAATAGCTAACAAATTATTATTAGTACCTTTATTTTTTGTTAAATCTTTTTTTCAAGGTAAATTAAAAATTCCGCTTTTTATTAAAATATTTTCAATTAAAAAAATATTACGAATGCAACTAGTATGACTAATATTATATCTTTTTGCAATAACTCTACAACTACTATAGTCTTTTCAATATTCTAAAGTCATTAATAAACGCTCTTCAATTACAATTTTATTTTTTCTACCACCATAATATTTTGTTTAGACTCAGCAATTTTTAAAATTTCAAGCATTTTATAAAATGTTTGTGTCTTTATGCCGACTAAACTATAAAATTCTTGATCATCTTTATATTTTTTCAACATAATAACTATCACCTTTAATATTAATAATAATCGTTAAATTGTTAAAATTAAAGGTTTTGCACCAAGTCTATTCTTTTATTGCTATTATTGATTCAATACTCAGATACTTATACATTGCGCTAATTCCTTTCTTTTCTTAATTATAGAACTAACACAATTTAATTTTTATATAAGTGTCCTTTTTAATTTTACAATTAAAGAAAAATAAAAATTATCATATTCAAGAAAGATATTATGGTTCATTCTCTCGCTCTATTAATTTACCATCTAATATAAGTGAAGAGTCTATAGATGCTAATTTTAAAAATGGTATATTAATTGTTAAGATACCTAAAAAAGAACAAACAAAAACTAAAAAAATTACAATTAAATAAGGCTTTTATCCCTTTATGTACTATTTTTAAATTTTATCACATAAATGGAGATAAAAGCCTACCTAGGAAATTATCCCCGCATGTATTTAAATCAAACACAAAATTACAGTGTCAAAACTAGGTATGTTATTGAATTTATATGCTGATTCTTTTGCATATAAATGAATATTGTGCTTTGAAACTCTTATGTGTGTTCGGAAAGTTCGTCGGATGTGCTTTCATGCTGATTCAATCTGGTTTGTGTTTACACCTGTTGGTGACACATACCCAACTTCATGATTTACGATTTCATGTTTGGGATAGAAGTTTTTGAAACTTACATATCCCTTCCAAGAATCCGTAAATAGACAGCACTCAGTAAAAATGTGTTTCAATGCAAATCTTAAAAGGTTTTTTTCATCTGCATTTTTCAGCACCTTCACAATTAGTTTGTTGCTGGTTTTCTCATAAACTCCAACAATCAAAGTTTTATTCAACAAGGATCTTCCTTATTTTTTAAAACCTAAATGTGAAAGATACATTTCATCCATCTGTGCTGTGCCATCAAGAATGAAACCTGCATCTTGATTTCCAATTCTAGTCCTGATTTCATGACACATTCTTCAAGCTGTTTTATAGGTAACACCCAATTCCCTTGCAACATCGGTTGCTGGTATGCCATGCTTTGTGTTTATTCATCTAAAGATGAGATAAAACCAAGATGTCATTTGGGTTTGTGACTTATAAAAAATGGTTCCATAAAGAATACTAAATGTTTGGTTACAGTTCAAACATCGTATTCTTCTCAAATCAGAAGTATTCAAACTAGAAGAAGCACATCTGATGCATTTCATTATTTTCAACTTCGCTATATATTTCAAACAATCGTTTTCAGTTTGAAATATGCTATTGAATTCATTTCCATTCATTTTTTCCTCCACACTAGTACATGTGGGGATAATTTCCTTAAATAATTAAAAAAAACTAGTCAATTGACTAGTTTTATAATATTTATTTTTTTTGTGATTTATTATTTTTAATATTATAAATTTGAATATTACTTTTTAAATTTTGGTATCTTTTTTTAGCTTCTTGAACTGATTTTTTAAAATCAACAATTTCTTCTATATTTTTTGTTCTTGATAAAAAATAATTAATATAAACAAAATTAGGATCATATTTAATTTGTTGTAAATAAGGATTAAAAATCCTAATATATTGTTGAGCATCAAATCCTGTTCCTGCTACTCATTGTCATGAACATTGATTCACAATTGGATCATAATCAATTAATTTTTGAGCAAAATATTTTTCTCCTCATCTTCAATCAATATTTAAATTTTTTACTAAATAAGAACCACAAATCATACGTACACGATTATGCATAGTACCATAATTATTTAATTCATTCATCCCAGCATCAATTAAAGGAATACCAGTTTCTCCTTTGCATCATTTTTTAAAATTTTCTATATTATTATCTCAAATAATATCATTCATTTTTTTAATTCAATTTGTTCCAAATTTTCATTTTTTTTCTATCATAGCATTATAAGTTGCTTGATAGAAAAAATCTCTTCATATCAATTGTCTAGAAAAACTATTATCAAAATAACCAAATCTTTGAATTACTCAAAAATGAACTTCACGAATAGAAACTATTCCATATTTAATGGCTGTACTAATATGAGAAGTACTGTTTTTAATTAAATCAATTTTATCACGTTGATTTTGATAATCTTTTGATAAACGAGTAACAATAATTTCTACTTTTTCTCTTGTTAATGGTAAATTAAAGTCATTATCTTTTAAGTGTTTAATATCTTCACAATTTGCTAGCTTCATAGCTCGAAATTTTGGAGTTTTTGATATTGTAATATTAAATTTGTTTGTTTTAATTGCATTTCAATAAGGAGTAAAAATTTGATAAAAACTACCATCATCTTTTTTTATTTCATGAGGAGCAAAAAGCATATAATCATGAAATTCACGATAAATAAAACCAATTTCTTTTGCTAATTTTTTTAATTGTTGACTTCTTTCTAGAGCATAAGGGCTAAAATCTTTATTAGTATAAATTTTATTAATAATTATTCCTTGATTAACTAAATTTCTGATTGCGTTTAATTCGTTTTCTGCTTTTAAAACATTAATATGAATTATTTTATTTAATTGTTTTAAACAAAAAATCATTGTTTGAAATGACTTTAGATTAAAAAATTTATTATTTTTAATTTGTTCATTTGTCAGGATAAAAATTAAATAAATTTCTTTTTCTTCTTTTGATAAAGCAATTAAACCTTTGTTATCATGTATACGAAAGTCTCGATGTAAAATAAAAATATTCATTTTTTTATTATAACCTTTTTTATCCTGAGTTGTAAATATAAATGGGACAGTTTTTTAAAATAATTGTATTAAATCTATTGGTCTTTTATAAGAGAGCGATTTTCTGGGTGTAGAATTAATTTGAAATGCTATAAAATTTAAATCTTTTTGTTTATATGAAGATAGATCTGTAGATTTTGGTAAATATCTTCTTAAAATACCATTATTATTTTCATTTAAACCCCTTTGGCAAGGTTTACCAGGATCTGCAAAATAAATTTTGACATTACAAATTTTTTCGATTAATCTTCATTTACTAAATTCTTTACCACGATCAAAAGTAATGGTTTTAACTGTTCCTTTTTGTAACTTTGAAATAAATTTTATTATACTTTTCGTAATATTTTCTGATTTATGATTTTTAGTTACTAAAGGAATTGTGGTTTTTGATCATATATCAGCCAAAGTAATAATAGAACTTTTATGATCTTTACCAATGATAGTATCACCTTCTAAATGACCAAATTCTTGTATATTTTTAATATTAGGAATGATTAAATTTCTTTCATGAATAGACTTACAATTATTAATTTTGCCCCTAGTTTCTTTTTGTTTGTGAGATTTATTTTTGCCTTTTCTCAATAAGTTATTTTCATCAAAACCCATTCGATTTGTTTTAAACATGTTATATAAAGTTTTTGTTGAAATACTTTTTATTTTATTTTCCTTTAAAAAGTTAGCAATTATATCAAGAGCATACTTTTTAGTAATTAACAAATGATTAATACTATTAATTTCTGTTAAAGTTAAAATTATTAATTTTCTGCCTGCATTTTGTTTATTTTTTTGAAATTGATTCAACATTTCTAATGGCAATAAGTTTTTATTTAATAATCTACAAACTCTATGTACGGTTGATTTACTATAATCAACAATTTTTGCTATTTTACGAATCGAAAATCCATAATTTTTATATTAGACTTGGTGCAAAACCTTTAATTTTAACAATTTAACGATTATTATTAATATTAAAAGTGATAGTTATTATGTTGAAAAAATATAAAGATGATCAAGAATTTTATAGTTTAGTCGGCATAAAGCCACAAACATTTTATAAAATGCTTGAAATTTTAAAAATTGCTGAGTCTAAACAAAAATATTATGGTGGTAGAAAAAATAAAATTGTAATTGAAGAGCGTTTATTAATGACTTTAGAATATTGAAAAGACTATAGTAGTTATAGAGTTATTGCAAAAAGATATAATATTAGTCATACTAGTTGCATTCGTAATATTTTTTGAATTGAAAATATTTTAATAAAAAGCGGAATTTTTAATTTACCTGGAAAAAAAGATTTAACAAAAAATAAAGGTACTAATAATAATTTGTTAGCTATTGATGCTACTGAAACTCCAATTGAAAGAATTAAAAAAAACTAAAATTACTTTTTTCAGGTAAAAAGAAACATCATTCTCTCAAATCCCAAATAATTATTGATATTTCCAATGGAAAAATTATTTCAACTGCTTTTTGTTTTGGAAGTATTCATGATTTTAAATTGCTTCTAAAATCTAAAACTTTTATTCATCCAGAAAAACAAGTTTTTGTTGATTCAGGTTATCAAGGTATACAAAATATTCATAAAAATACATTTTTGCCATTTAAAAAAAGTAAATACAATCAATTAACACCAATTCAAAAATAATACAATAAAACTTTAAGTAAAATTAGAATTAAAATTGAACACGTATTTGCTAAACTAAAACGTTTTAAAATTTTAAGTTTAAAATATCGCAATAAAATACGAAGATTTGCATTAAGATTTAATTTAATAGCAGGAATATATAATTTTGAATTACCTTAGTTTTGCACCAAGTCTATTCTTTTATTGCTATTATTGATTCAATACTCAGATACTTATACATTGCGCTAATTCCTTTCTTTTCTTAATTATAGAACTAACACAATTTAATTTTTATATAAGTGTCCTTTTTAATTTTACAATTAAAGAAATAATAATGGTATTTTAAGAAGATATTTACCAAAATCTACAGATCTATCTTCATATAAACAAAAAGATTTAAATTTTATAGCATTTCAAATTAATTCTACACCCAGAAAATCGTTTTAATTTTCACAAAAAATCTTGATATTACTTTTAATTTTAAATTAAAAGTAATATTTTTATATCAGGGGTGATTTTTTGTGACTAATAATGAATTAATTGATGTTTTAAAAAACAAAAAAGATGAAGAATTTATAAAAATTATTAGACATTAGACTTGGTGCAAAACTAAGGTAATTCAAAATTATATATTCCTGCTATTAAATTAAATCTTAATGCAAATCTTCGTATTTTATTGCGATATTTTAAACTTAAAATTTTAAAACGTTTTAGTTTAGCAAATACGTGTTCAATTTTAATTCTAATTTTACTTAAAGTTTTATTGTATTCTTTTTGAATTGGTGTTAATTGATTGTATTTACTTTTTTTAAATGGCAAAAATAGACTTGGTGCAAAACCTTTAATTTTAACAATTTAACGATTATTATTAATATTAAAGGTGATAGTTATTATGTTGAAAAAATATAAAGATGATCAAGAATTTTATAGTTTAGTCGGCATAAAGCCACAAACATTTTATAAAATGCTTGAAATTTTAAAAATTGCTGAGTCTAAACAAAAATATTATGGTGGTAGAAAAAATAAAATTGTAATTGAAGAGCGTTTATTAATGACTTTAGAATATTGAAAAGACTATAGTAGTTATAGAGTTATTGCAAAAAGATATAATATTAGTCATACTAGTTGCATTCGTAATATTTTTTGAATTGAAAATATTTTAATAAAAAGCGGAATTTTTAATTTACCTGGAAAAAAAGATTTAACAAAAAATAAAGGTACTAATAATAATTTGTTAGCTATTGATGCTACTGAAACTCCAATTGAAAGAATTAAAAAAAACTAAAATTACTTTTTTCAGGTAAAAAGAAACATCATTAGACTTGGTGCAAAACCTTTAATTTTAACAATTTAACGATTATTATTAATATTAAAGGTGATAGTTATTATGTTGAAAAAATATAAAGATGATCAAGAATTTTATAGTAGACTTGGTGCAAAACTAAGGTAATTCAAAATTATATATTCCTGCTATTAAATTAAATCTTAATGCAAATCTTCGTATTTTATTGCGATATTTTAAACTTAAAATTTTAAAACGTTTTAGTTTAGCAAATACGTGTTCAATTTTAATTATAATTTTACTTAAAGTTTTATTGTATTCTTTTTGAATTGGTGTTAATTGATTGTATTTACTTTTTTTAAATGGCAAAAATGTATTTTTATGAATATTTTGTATACCTTGATAACCTGAATCAACAAAAACTTGTTTTTCTGGATGAATAAAAGTTTTAGATTTTAGAAGCAATTTAAAATCATGAATGCTTCCAAAACAAAAAGCAGTTGAAATAATTTTTCCATTGGAAATATCAATAATTATTTGGGATTTGAGAGAATGATGTTTCTTTTTACCTGAAAAAAGTAATTTTAGTTTTTTTTAATTCTTTCAATTGGAGTTTCAGTAGCATCAATAGCTAACAAATTATTATTAGTACCTTTATTTTTTGTTAAATCTTTTTTTCCAGGTAAATTAAAAATTCCGCTTTTTATTAAAATATTTTCAATTCAAAAAATATTACGAATGCAACTAGTATGACTAATATTATATCTTTTTGCAATAACTCTATAACTACTATAGTCTTTTCAATATTCTAAAGTCATTAATAAACGCTCTTCAATTACAATTTTATTTTTTCTACCACCATAATATTTTTGTTTAGACTCAGCAATTTTTAAAATTTCAAACATTTTATAAAATGTTTGTGGCTTTATGCCGACTAAACTATAAAATTCTTGATCATCTTTATATTTTTTCAACATAATAACTATCACCTTTAATATTAATAATAATCGTTAAATTGTTAAAATTAAAGGTTTTGCACCAAGTCTAATACACAAAATTTGATAACATATAACTGTTATCCAATATATAAGTTTTAACCCATTACTTTATTTTTAAAAGTAAATGGGTTTTAATGTTTAAAAGGAGACATTAAAATGACAGACAAAACAAAATCTCAAACATATAATTTTCTATCAGAAAATAAATCCATAGAAGATATTAAAAAACAAACAAACATTGAAGTTATAGAAAAAAGTAGACATGGTGGATCAACATTTAAAATAATTGAAAAAATTACTGCTAATGATAAACAACTTAATGATGACCTATCCGAAAATATTGATGAAAATTTAGAAATAGTTGCTACTAATTTAACAGATAACGAAAAAGAACCAAAAACAAATAACGATATATTAGACTTGGTGCAAAACTAAGGTAATTCAAAATTATATATTCCTGCTATTAAATTAAATCTTAATGCAAATCTTCGTATTTTATTGCGATATTTTAAACTTAAAATTTTAAAACGTTTTAGTTTAGCAAATACGTGTTCAATTTTAATTCTAATTTTACTTAAAGTTTTATTGTATTCTTTTTGAATTGGTGTTAATTGATTGTATTTACTTTTTTTAAATGGCAAAAATGTATTTTTATGAATATTTTGTTTTAATTTTCACAAAAAATCTTGATATTACTTTTAATTTTAAATTAAAAGTAATATTTTTATATCAGGGGTGATTTTTTGTGACTAATAATGAATTAATTGATGTTTTAAAAAACAAAAAAGACGAAGAATTTATAAAAATTATTAGACATTTTAAAAATAGAATTAAACAAATTGAGAAAAAAGAAAAATTAGATGCAATTGATAAAAAATTTAAAGAAAAAGGAATTCAATGTCCAAATTGTAAATCTTATTGATGTGTAAAAAATGGTTTTAAGAATAATAAGCAAAAATATTTTTTAATTTTCAAAAAAACTCTTGATGAAATAAAAAAAATCATCAACCTGGCCTAAAATTTGATTTTATTTAATTTTGGGATTTATTTTTTTTACAAACTGAAATATAATGCTTCAGATTTTGCATAAGGTGATATTTTATAATGTTGGTATTTAAATTTTCATAAATTGAGGTAATTTTGAATATTGATAAATCCAATGCCATGATAATGAGTAATAAATTCTTTTAAACTTGATTGTATTTTACTGATATTACTTAAATTTTTATAATTTAATTCTTTATTTTCTTTTGATTTAAATTTCTTGAGAGTACATTTTGTTTGTTTAGCTACTGTATCATATAGTATTTGCATATCACAAACTATAATTGATTTTTCTTCGATAAGCTTAGATGTTAAATTTTCTTGTACTCATTTTTTTGTTAATCTTTTAGTATTTGTTGTTTGAGCATAAATATTTTTATTTTCATCAATTGCCATTTCAATACAACAGTTTAAATCTTTAGCATTTTCTTCAATTCATTTTTTTCTTGGATCATCTGGATTTTTGAAATTTCCTTTGTGAATTTCTTTGATAAAAGTTTCATCAATTTCAATTCTACCTTTTAATTTTGTGAATGGTTTTTGTGTTTTGGCTAATTGTGATGATTTCATAAATTTTTGACGATTAAATCATGCTGATGTTTTTGAAATTTTAGCAAATTGAGAAATAGTATAAGCAGATTGACCTAACAATGACAATCAAATTATTCAATATCATTGTTCATGAGATAAATGACTTCAATGTAAAAAATGATTTCTTAAAGCATCAAAGCTACTTTTACAATCTTTGCATAAATATTTTTGCTTATTATTCTTAAAACCATTTTTTACACATCAATAAGATTTACAATTTGGACATTGAATTCCTTTTTCTTTAAATTTTTTATCAATTGCATCTAATTTTTCTTTTTTCTCAATTTGTTTAATTCTATTTTTAAAATGTCTAATAATTTTTATAAATTCTTCATCTTTTTTGTTTTTTAAAACATCAATTAATTCATTATTAGTCACAAAAAATCACCCCTGATATAAAAATATTACTTTTAATTTAAAATTAAAAGTAATATCAAGATTTTTTGTGAAAATTAAAAAAAATATTTATGCAAAGATTGTAAAAGTAGCTTTGATGCTTTAAGAAATCATTTTTTACATTGAAGTCATTTATCTCATGAACAATGAGATTGAATAATTTGATTGTCATTGTTAGGTCAATCTGCTTATACTATTTCTCAATTTGCTAAAATTTCAAAAACATCAGCATGATTTAATCGACAAAAATTTATGAAATCATCACAATTAGCAAAAACACAAAAACCATTCACAAAATTAAAAGGTAGAATTGAAATTGATGAAACTTTTATCAAAGAAATTCATAAAGGAAATTTCAAAAATCCAGATGATCCAAGAAAAAAATGAATTGAAGAAAATGCTAAAGATTTAAACTGTTGTATTGAAATGGCAATTGATGAAAATAAAAATATTTATGCTCAAACAACAAATACTAAAAGATTAACAAAAAAATGAGTACAAGAAAATTTAACATCTAAGCTTATCGAAGAAAAATCAATTATAGTTTGTGATATGCAAATACTATATGATACAGTAGCTAAACAAACAAAATGTACTCTCAAGAAATTTAAATCAAAAGAAAATAAAGAATTAAATTATAAAAATTTAAGTAATATCAGTAAAATACAATCAAGTTTAAAAGAATTTATTGCTCATTATCATGGCATTGGATTTACCAATATTCAAAATTACCTCAATTTATGAAAATTTAAATACCAACATTATAAAATATCACCTTATGCAAAATCTGAAGCATTATATTTCAGTTTGTAAAAAAAATAAATCCCAAAATTAAATAAAATCAAATTTTAGGGCAGGTTGATGATTTTTTTTATTTCATCAAGAGTTTTTTTGAAAATTAAAAATATTTTGTATACCTTGATAACCTGAATCAACAAAAACTTGTTTTTCTGGATGAATAAAAGTTTTAGATTTTAGAAGCAATTTAAAATCATGAATGCTTCCAAAACAAAAAGCAGTTGAAATAATTTTTCCATTGGAAATATCAATAATTATTTGGGATTTGAGAGAATGATGTTTCTTTTTACCTGAAAAAAGTAATTTTAGTTTTTTTTAATTCTTTCAATTGGAGTTTCAGTAGCATCAATAGCTAACAAATTATTATTAGTACCTTTATTTTTTGTTAAATCTTTTTTTCCAGGTAAATTAAAAATTCCGCTTTTTATTAAAATATTTTCAATTCAAAAAATATTACGAATTCAACTAGTATGACTAATATTATATCTTTTTGCAATAACTCTATAACTACTATAGTCTTTTCAATATTCTAAAGTCATTAATAAACGCTCTTCAATTACAATTTTATTTTTTCTACCACCATAATATTTTTGTTTAGACTCAGCAATTTTTAAAATTTCAAGCATTTTATAAAATGTTTGTGGCTTTATGCCGACTAAACTATAAAATTCTTGATCATCTTTATATTTTTTCAACATAATAACTATCACCTTTAATATTAATAATAATCGTTAAATTGTTAAAATTAAAGGTTTTGCACCAAGTCTAATATTCTTTAATTTCTTTTATTTTATTATTAAAATCTAATTTATGTTTTTTACACATTTTAAAAAATTGAATTGTAGTATCTTCTAAATCTAAATTTTTTAAAGTAACTAATACTTTATTATTACAATCTTTAACAATACATTTAAGTAATACTTTTTCTTGTTTTTGCATTAATTATCTTCCTTTTTACAATTACATAAATTAATTGATATATTTAATTGTTTTAATTTTTTGAAATTTTCTGATGATTCAATAATTGCATTTTTTGTAAAAATATCCATTTCAAATTCTATTTTCATTATTTATTTTCCTTATTTAAATAATATCAACCAATTAATAAACTATCTGCTTCATCATGATTTGATATTTTTATATTTCATTGATATTTTTCATTTAAATAAAAACATATATCTTCACTTATTTTTTTATTTCAATTTTTTAAAGAAATATTAGTAATATTATTATCTATATATCATTTTTTTCATGAAGAAGGACTTATTAACATATTTTTTGTTAATAATTTATTAAATTGTCCAGCAATAAAACCTCTTAAATGTTCTTGAGTTTCATAACCAATACCATTTTTTGAATGAAAAGTACCACGTTCAATAATTAAATCAATATTGGTATCTTTTATATTACTTTAATTGTAAAATTAAAAAGGACACTTATATAAAAATTAAATTGTGTTAGTTCTATAATTAAGAAAAGAAAGGAATTAGCGCAATGTATAAGTATCTGAGTATTGAATCAATAATAGCAATAAAAGAATATAAAAATTATGGATTTTCGATTCGTAAAATAGCAAAAATTGTTGATTATAGTAAATCAACTGTACATAGAGTTTGTAGATTATTAAATAAAAACTTATTGCCATTAGAAATATTGAATCAATTTCAAAAAAATAAACAAAATGCAGGCAGAAAATTAATAATTTTAACTTTAACAGAAATTAATAGTATTAATCATTTGTTAATTACTAAAAAGTATGCTCTTGATATAATTGCTAACTTTTTAAAGGAAAATAAAATAAAAAGTATTTCAACAAAAACTTTATATAACGTGTTTAAAACAAATCGAATGGGTTTTGATGAAAATAACTTATTGAGAAAAGGCAAAAATAAATCTCACAAACAAAAAGAAACTAGGGGCAAAATTAATAATTGTAAGTCTATTAATGAAAGAAATTTAATCATTCCTAATATTAAAAATATACAAGAATTTGGTCATTTAGAAGGTGATACTATCATTGGCAAAGATCATAAAAGTTCTATTATTACTTTGGCTGATATATGATCAAAAACCACAATTCCTTTAGTAACTAAAAATCATAAATCAGAAAATATTACGAAAAGTATAATAAAATTTATTTCAAAGTTACAAAAAGGAACAGTTAAAACCATTACTTTTGATCGTGGTAAAGAATTTAGTAAATGAAGATTAATCGAAAAAATTTGTAATGTCAAAATTTATTTTGCAGATCCTGGTAAACCTTGCCAAAGGGGTTTAAATGAAAATAATAATGGTATTTTAAGAAGATATTTACCAAAATCTACAGATCTATCTGCATATAAACAAAAAGATTTAAATTTTATAGCATTTCAAATTAATTCTACACCCAGAAAATCGCTCTCTTATAAAAGACCAATAGATTTAATACAATTATTTTAAAAAACTGTCCCATTTATATTTACAACTCAGGTTATTAAAAAATATTTCACTTTCAAAATTTAAAACTCCATATTTTTTAAAACTATAACTACTAATTAATATTGGTTTTCAAATAATTTCATTTTCATAACAATTTTTACATTCTTTTATAATTTTTAATGAAACATTATCATCATTATGAATTTCACAATATACATATTCTCTAGTAGGTCAATAATTTAAATTTTTATCATATTTATATTTTTTTTCTCATAATGTAAAACCTGTATTTTTAATACTTGGGTCAATTGAAAGTAAATAATTATTCATAATTTCTATACTCATTTTTATTATTATTTTTTAAATTTTTAAATCTTTCACGAATTTCTTTAAATTTATCAAATAAAATTTTTAAATAATTTTCACCCATTAATATTAAAAAATCTTTATTATTACTTGGATTTAATCTTTCCATATCTTCTCTTATACATTCATCAAATAAAACTGTATTTGTAATCATATATTTTTCAAAATAATCTAATTGTTTTTGACTTGGTTCTCATTTTTCATTTGTTATTTTTACATTATTAATATAATTATTTTGTGGTTTATTATTTTGAATTAAATTAACACTATCATTATCTGGGTCAAGTTCATCTTCACTTAATAATAATAAATTCATTAAAAAATATCTATAAGCATAAGTTTCTGCACTACCTTTTGCTTTTGCTATATCTGTATTTTTAGCACAAGCTAATATATCAAAATATTTTAATTCTTTATCATTATCTAAATCAATAATTGTATATCTTTTAAAATAAGTTATTTCTACTTCTTTAGTATCTAAATAATTTATGGAAATTATCCCCACATGTACTAGTGTGGAGGAAAAAATGAATTGAAATGAATTCAATAGCATATTTCAAACTGAAAACGATTGTTTGAAATATATAGCGAAGTTGAAAATAATGAAATGCATCAGGTGTGCTTCTTCTGGTTTGAATACTTCTGATTTGAGAAGAATACGATGTTTGAACTGTAACCAAACATTTAGTATTCTTTATGGAACCATTTTTTATAAGTCACAGACCCAAATGACATCTTGGTTTTATCTCATCTTTAGATGAATAAACACAAAGCATGGCATACCAGCAACCGATGTTGCAAGGGAATTGGGTGTGACCTATAAAACAGCTTGAAGAATGTGTCATGAAATCAGGACTAGAATTGGAAATCAAGATGCAGGTTTCATTGTGGATGGCACAGCACAGATGGATGAAATGTATCTTTCACATTTAGGTTTTAAAAAACAAGGAAGATCCTTGTTGAATAAAAATTTGATTGTTGGAGTTTATGAGAAAACCAGCAACAAACTAATTGTGAAGGTGCTGAAAAATGCAGATGAAAAAAACCTTTTAAGATTTGCATTGAAACACATTTTTACTGAGTGCTGTCTATTTACGGATTCTTGGAAGGGATATGTAAGTTTCAAAAAATTCTATCCCAAACATGAAATCGTAAATCATGAAGTTGGGTATGTGTCACCAACAGGTGTAAACACAAACCAGATTGAATCAGCATGAAAGCACATCCGACGAACTTTCCGAACACACATAAGAGTTTCAAAGCACAATATTCATTTATATGCAAAAGAATCAGCATATAAATTCAATAACATACCTAGTTTTGAAACTGTAATTTTGTGTTTGATTTAAATACATGCGGGGATAATTTCCTAGGTAGGCTTTTATCTCCATTTATGTGATAAAATTTAAAAATAGTACATAAAGGGATAAAAGCCTAATTTATTTTTCTATCAGTTGTTAATATATCTTCATGTGTAATCACAATATTTAATTCTTTACATAATAATTTAAATTTATTAAAAATATCACTTAATAATCAATATTTATAATTTCCAAATTTATTAAAACTATTTTTAGGTGTACTACCAATTTCTAATTGTAATTTAAGTATTTTTTTATATCAATTATTCATTATAATCACTCTTTCTATTTATTTATTGCTTTTTTAATTAAATTTCTTATAAAACCATTAATTTTCATATTTCTTTCTTCACAAATTTCTTTTAATTTTTCATAATCTTTTTCAGTAAATCTTAAATGAACAATAATTTGTTTAATCATTAAATCTTCTGGTTTCTTTTTAGGTGCTGCTGTCATATTTATTCATCTCCTTTAACCTTTAATAATTCTTTTATAATCAATAATTACTTGTTCTAATTGATTTACCTTTTTATAATTAAAATAATCAAGACTAATTTTTAAATCACCATCAGCATTAATGTTAATTTCTAAATCTTCATATTTACTATTAAATTCTTCTTGTAATTCTTCAAATTTTTCTATTAATTTCATTGCATTTTGTAATTATAATTGATTCATTTTTACACTCCTTTAAAATTTTCTTTTAATTTTCAAAAAAACTCTTGATGAAATAAAAAAAATCATCAACCTGGCCTAAAATTTGATTTTATTTAATTTTGGGATTTATTTTTTTTACAAACTGAAATATAATGCTTCAGATTTTGCATAAGGTGATATTTTATAATGTTGGTATTTAAATTTTCATAAATTAGACTTGGTGCAAAACCTTTAATTTTAACAATTTAACGATTATTATTAATATTAAAGGTGATAGTTATTATGTTGAAAAAATATAAAGATGATCAAGAATTTTATAGTTTAGTCGGCATAAAGCCACAAACATTTTATAAAATGCTTGAAATTTTAAAAATTGCTGAGTCTAAACAAAAATATTATGGTGGTAGAAAAAATAAAATTGTAATTGAAGAGCGTTTATTAATGACTTTAGAATATTGAAAAGACTATAGTAGTTATAGAGTTATTGCAAAAAGATATAATATTAGTCATACTAGTTGCATTCGTAATATTTTTTGAATTGAAAATATTTTAATAAAAAGCGGAATTTTTAATTTACCTGGAAAAAAAGATTTAACAAAAAATAAAGGTACTAATAATAATTTGTTAGCTATTGATGCTACTGAAACTCCAATTGAAAGAATTAAAAAAAACTAAAATTACTTTTTTCAGGTAAAAAGAAACATCATTCTCTCAAATCCCAAATAATTATTGATATTTCCAATGGAAAAATTATTTCAACTGCTTTTTGTTTTGGAAGTATTCATGATTTTAAATTGCTTCTAAAATCTAAAACTTTTATTCATCCAGAAAAACAAGTTTTTGTTGATTCAGGTTATCAAGGTATACAAAATATTCATAAAAATACATTTTTGCCATTTAAAAAAAGTAAATACAATCAATTAACACCAATTCAAAAAGAATACAATAAAACTTTAAGTAAAATTAGAATTAAAATTGAACACGTATTTGCTAAACTAAAACGTTTTAAAATTTTAAGTTTAAAATATCGCAATAAAATACGAAGATTTGCATTAAGATTTAATTTAATAGCAGGAATATATAATTTTGAATTACCTTAGTTTTGCACCAAGTCTATTCTTTTAATTTAAAAAAACCTTTTTCTAATCTATTAATAAAATTCATAGTTTTTTGTACATTAATATTATTAGGATAAATTACACTAGTATCTTGTGAACCATAATATTTACCTTTTTTTGCTAATTCACTTTTAACATATTTTCTTAATTGACTTGGTAATCATTTTCTATTTCAAAATTTTCAAAATATTGTTCCAGCACCAGAACCATTTTTACCTTTAGCTTGTGTCATTAATATTCATATTTCTTGTGGAAATGTTGGATAAGTATATGGACCATATCATATTTGTCTTTTATCATTATCACTTTGAAATAACGTAGTTAAAGTTCCAATTTTTAAATTTTTATTATCAACAATAAATCTTCCTTTTTTAAATCATGAACTTGATAATACTTCTCATGCATTTTCTGGTATTTCTTCTTCATTTTCTTTAAATAAATTATTAAATTTATTAACATAATTTTTAACAGTTCTAATTTCTGTTGGCATAATAGAATTTTTCAAACTATTTATTTGATTTTTAAATTTATTAATTTCATTTTGTAATATAGATAATTCACTTGGTTTTAATATACTTGTTAATTTTTTAAGTATATTTGGATTAAAAACACTATATGGTTGATGTATTTCTTTTTCACTAATATTTTCACTATCAAATACTGCTTTTAATGATTGATTTTTATAATAATTTTTTAAAGCATTTATTAATGCTAATTTAATATCATTACTTGCTAATGCATAATATATTCATTCAATAATTAAAGGTAACATTATAAACTCATATGATTATAATCTCAATTTAATGAAGCATTATCATGATTTAATGGTACTTCGCTCATATTATCACTACCATATTGACTAGATGTTTCACTATTAATAGTAAATATATTATCATTAATTAATCTTGCGGTTTCATTATTAAATGGTGTTTCTTGCATTTCTTGAATATGATTTGTACTTTCCATAGGTAGTAAATTATGGATTATTTCACTTGCACCAGCAATTATGGTAGGTACTGCATAAGCATTATTAAAATCATTATTTATACCCATAGCAACACCACTTGATATTAAACAACCACCAGTACCCATATTTGCTATTTTACGTATAGTTTCAAATCTATTAGGAATTAATTCTGTAATTCCATTAATAAGATTTGAAATACCATAAGCATTTAAACTAATATATGTATCTCAAGCCATTAAATTATTAGTATTATTGTTCATTAATAATAAATCATCTGGAAATGGATTAGGATTTGGATTAATTGAATTAGTAGTAAATTTAGCATAATTTGCTAAACCAATTGTTCCTAAACCTAATAATATTTTTTTACTACTATTAATTAATTTAGTTTTAGTATTTGGTCTTTGATTTAAATTTAATATATCTAAACCTAATTTTTACCAAATAATAAACTATTAATTGAACCTAAAACTGGATTACCGATTACTTGTCCATAATAAGCACTTGTACCTATCATTGCTGATAATGGACTCATTGAAGAACGAATTATTTTTAATAAAGTATAATTATTTGATTGTATATTTTCAGAAATTGGCATTTGTATTAACTCCTTTTAATAAATTAGTTTGTTTTTCTATTTTAATTATTACTTTACCTTCACAATGTATATTATCACCAACACATATAGCATAATTATCATGTACATCGCTAACAATAAAATAATCATTTCTTAATTTAGGATATTCATCTAATAAAATTGCTCTAATATCATTACTTGTAGTTAAATCTTGTGGTTTATCAGAATAAATTTTTAATTTTCACAAAAAATCTTGATATTACTTTTAATTTAAAATTAAAAGTAATATTTTTATATCGGGGGTGATTTTTTGTGACTAATAATGAATTAATTGATGTTTTAAAAAACAAAAAAGATGAAGAATTTATAAAAATTATTAGACATTTTAAAAATAGAATTAAACAAATTGAGAAAAAAGAAAAATTAGATGCAATTGATAAAAAATTTAAAGAAAAAGGAATTCAATGTCCAAATTGTAAATCTTATTGATGTGTAAAAAATGGTTTTAAGAATAATAAGCAAAAATATTTATGCAAAGATTGTAAAAGTAGCTTTGATGCTTTAAGAAATCATTTTTTACATTGAAGTCATTTATCTCATGAACAATGAGATTGAATAATTTGATTGTCATTGTTAGGTCAATCTGCTTATACTATTTCTCAATTTGCTAAAATTTCAAAAACATCAGCATGATTTAATCGTCAAAAATTTATGAAATCATCACAATTAGCAAAAACACAAAAACCATTCACAAAATTAAAAGGTAGAATTGAAATTGATGAAACTTTTATCAAAGAAATTCATAAAGGAAATTTCAAAAATCCAGATGATCCAAGAAAAAAATGAATTGAAGAAAATGCTAAAGATTTAAACTGTTGTATTGAAATGGCAATTGATGAAAATAAAAATATTTATGCTCAAACAACAAATACTAAAAGATTAACAAAAAAATGAGTACAAGAAAATTTAACATCTAAGCTTATCGAAGAAAAATCAATTATAGTTTGTGATATGCAAATACTATATGATACAGTAGCTAAACAAACAAAATGTAATCTCAAGAAATTTAAATCAAAAGAAAATAAAGAATTAAATTATAAAAATTTAAGTAATATCAGTAAAATACAATCAAGTTTAAAAGAATTTATTACTCATTATCATGGCATTGGATTTACCAATATTCAAAATTACCTCAATTTATGAAAATTTAAATACCAACATTATAAAATATCACCTTATGCAAAATCCGAAGCATTATATTTCAGTTTGTAAAAAAAATAAATCCCAAAATTAAATAAAATCAAATTTTAGGCCAGGTTGATGATTTTTTTTATTTCATCAAGAGTTTTTTTGAAAATTAAAAGAAAAAAATGAATTAGACTTGGTGCAAAACCTTTAATTTTAACAATTTAACGATTATTATTAATATTAAAGGTGATAGTTATTATGTTGAAAAAATATAAAGATGATCAAGAATTTTATAGTTTAGTCGGCATAAAGCCACAAACATTTTATAAAATGCTTGAAATTTTAAAAATTGCTGAGTCTAAACAAAAATATTATGGTGGTAGAAAAAATAAAATTGTAATTGAAGAGCGTTTATTAATGACTTTAGAATATTGAAAAGACTATAGTAGTTGTAGAGTTATTGCAAAAAGATATAATATTAGTCATACTAGTTGCATTCGTAATATTTTTTGAATTGAAAATATTTTAATAAAAAGCGGAATTTTTAATTTACCTGGAAAAAAAGATTTAACAAAAAATAAAGGTACTAATAATAATTTGTTAGCTATTGATGCTACTGAAACTCCAATTGAAAGAATTAAAAAAACTAAAATTACTTTTTTCAGGTAAAAAGAAACATCATTCTCTCAAATCCCAAATAATTATTGATATTTCCAATGGAAAAATTATTTCAACTGCTTTTTGTTTTGGAAGCATTCATGATTTTAAATTGCTTCTAAAATCTAAAACTTTTATTCATCCAGAAAAACAAGTTTTTGTTGATTCAGGTTATCAAGGTATACAAAATATTAATAAAAATACATTTTTGCCATTTAAAAAAAGTAAATACAATCAATTAACACCAATTCAAAAAGAATACAATAAAACTTTAAGTAAAATTAGAATTAAAATTGAACACGTATTTGCTAAACTAAAACGTTTTAAAATTTTAAGTTTAAAATATCGCAATAAAATACGAAGATTTGCATTAAGATTTAATTTAATAGCAGGAATATATAATTTTGAATTACCTTAGTTTTGCACCAAGTCTAATGTATTTTTATGAATATTTTGTATACCTTGATAACCTGAATCAACAAAAACTTGTTTTTCTGGATGAATAAAAGTTTTAGATTTTAGAAGCAATTTAAAATCATGAATGCTTCCAAAACAAAAAGCAGTTGAAATAATTTTTCCATTGGAAATATCAATAATTATTTGGGATTTGAGAGAATGATGTTTCTTTTTACCTGAAAAAAGTAATTTTAGTTTTTTTTAATTCTTTCAATTGGAGTTTCAGTAGCATCAATAGCTAACAAATTATTATTAGTACCTTTATTTTTTGTTAAATCTTTTTTTTCAGGTAAATTAAAAATTCCGCTTTTTATTAAAATATTTTCAATTCAAAAAATATTACGAATGCAACTAGTATGACTAATATTATATCTTTTTGCAATAACTCTACAACTACTATAGTCTTTTCAATATTCTAAAGTCATTAATAAACGCTCTTCAATTACAATTTTATTTTTTCTACCACCATAATATTTTGTTTAGACTCAGCAATTTTTAAAATTTCAAGCATTTTATAAAATGTTTGTGGCTTTATGCCGACTAAACTATAAAATTCTTGATCATTTTTATATTTTTTCAACATAATAACTATCACCTTTAATATTAATAATAATCGTTAAATTGTTAAAATTAAAGGTTTTGCACCAAGTCTATTAATATAATATTCATATAAGTAATCTCAATTATTTGATGTTAAATACATATCTTCTTCAATCATTTCATCTATACATTTATTACAACAATAACTATTATCTATGTCACTAATTCAAATATATTTTTCATTATGAATATTACATTTCATTTTTTTCACCTATTAATTTATAAAAACATTTATTACAAGTTCTATTTCCATATGATGAATTTTTATTTTAATTTTAACAAAAAATCTTGATATTACTTTTAATTTAAAATTAAAAGTAATATTTTTATATCAGGGGTGATTTTTTGTGACTAATAATGAATTAATTGATGTTTTAAAAAACAAAAAAGATGAAGAATTTATAAAAATTATTAGACATTTTAAAAATAGAATTAAACAAATTGAGAAAAAAGAAAAATTAGATGCAATTGATAAAAAATTTAAAGAAAAAGGAATTCAATGTCCAAATTGTAAATCTTATTGATGTGTAAAAAATGGTTTTAAGAATAATAAGCAAAAATATTTATGCAAAGATTGTAAAAGTAGCTTTGATGCTTTAAGAAATCATTTTTTACATTGAAGTCATTTATCTCATGAACAATGAGATTGAATAATTTGATTGTCATTGTTAGGTCAATCTGCTTATACTATTTCTCAATTTGCTAAAATTTCAAAAACATCAGCATGATTTAATCGTCAAAAATTTATGAAATCATCACAATTAGCAAAAACACAAAAACCATTCACAAAATTAAAAGGTAGAATTGAAATTGATGAAACTTTTATCAAAGAAATTCATAAAGGAAATTTCAAAAATCCAGATGATCCAAGAAAAAAATGAATTGAAGAAAATGCTAAAGATTTAAACTGTTGTATTGAAATGGCAATTGATGAAAATAAAAATATTTATGCTCAAACAACAAATACTAAAAGATTAACAAAAAAATGAGTACAAGAAAATTTAACATCTAAGCTTATCGAAGAAAAATCAATTATAGTTTGTGATATGCAAATACTATATGATACAGTAGCTAAACAAACAAAATGTACTCTCAAGAAATTTAAATCAAAAGAAAATAAAGAATTAAATTATAAAAATTTAAGTAATATCAGTAAAATACAATCAAGTTTAAAAGAATTTATTACTCATTATCATGGCATTGGATTTACCAATATTCAAAATTACCTCAATTTATGAAAATTTAAATACCAACATTATAAAATATCACCTTATGCAAAATCTGAAGCATTATATTTCAGTTTGTAAAAAAAATAAATCCCAAAATTAAATAAAATCAAATTTTAGGCCAGGTTGATGATTTTTTTTATTTCATCAAGAGTTTTTTTGAAAATTAAAAAATTTTTATGACAAATATCACATGAACCTTTAATTCTATATTCTCTACATTCCATAATTATTAATCCCTTTCTATAATTTTTAATATTTCTTGTATTTCAATATATTTTTTATGGAAATTATCCCTGCATGTACTAGTGTGGAGGAAAAAATGAATTGAAATGAATTCAACAGCATATTTCAAACTGAAAACGATTGTTTGAAATATATAGCGAAGTTGAAAATAATGAAATGCATCAGGTGTGCTTCTTCTAGTTTGAATGCTTCTGATTTGAGAAGAATACGATGTTTGAACTGTAACCAAACATTTAGTATTCTTTGTGGAACCGTTTTTTATAAGTCACAGACCCAAATGACATCTTGGTTTTATCTCATCTTTAGATGAATAAACACAAAGCATGGCATACCAGCAACCGATGTTGCAAGGGAATTGGGTGTGACCTATAAAAAAGCTTGAAGAATGTGTCATGAAATCAGGACTAGAATTGGAAATCAAGATGCAGGTTTCATTGTTGATGGCACAGCACAGATGGATGAAATGTATCTTTCACATTTAGGTTTTAAAAAACAAGGAAGATCCTTGTTGAATAAAACTTTGATTGTTGGAGTTTATGAGAAAACCAGCAACAAACTAATTGTGAAGGTGCTGAAAAATGCAGATGAAAAAAACCTTTTAAGATTTGCATTGAAACACATTTTTACTGAGTGCTGTCTATTTACGGATTCTTGGAAGGGATATGTAAGTTTCAAAAACTTCTATCCCAAACATGAAATCGTAAATCATGAAGTTGGGTATGTGTCACCAACAGGTGTAAACACAAACCAGATTGAATCAGCATGAAAGCACATCCGACGAACTTTCCGAACACACATAAGAGTTTCAAAGCACAATATTCATTTATATGCAAAAGAATCAGCATATAAATTCAATAACATACCTAGTTTTGAAACTGTAATTTTGTGTTTGATTTAAATACATGCGGGGATAATTTCCTAGGTAGGCTTTTATCTCCATTTATGTGATAAAATTTAAAAATAGTACATAAAGGGATAAAAGCCTTTTTTATTTTTAAGTAATTTTTCATTACATAAATTTTTAATTAATGCTATTTTTTCAATATTTAATAACATATTAATTTCCTTTAATACTTTAAATAAAATATTTTTTCATTATGAGTATTTATATCTTTCGTTGGTGTAACAATATAATTAATTGGCTTATCATTTTCTTTATAAGGATTATTGATTTTAAAACTTTTCATATCTTGTTCTCATGTAATGTTATATTTAAAACATTCTTGATTTTTATCATTTTTAAAAATATAATAACCATTATATTGTTCATAAAATTCACAAGATATTAATTCATTTTCATTTCTAGTAATATTTGGAATATTTTTAATATATTTTAAAATATCACTACCTTTAACACTTTCAATATCTTTTGTTATTGATTTTTTACCTAATTTATAATAAACATCTTCAATTATTTTTAATGCTATTTTTTTATTTTTTTCATCAATAATAGTATCTTTAATTGGAAATCGTGTTTCATATTCACCAATTTCTAATAACATACCTTTAGTTGTTTCTTTAATTTTATTTTTAATATCTAAATTAACATTAATCATTACAAATCCTTTCTATGTATAAGCCTTATCACCTACAGTGATAAAAGGCTTATATACTATTAACTACTTATCTACTATACGTAAGGCTTATGCTACTGTAGGTAGCAAAGCCTTGGAGGGTGGGGGTTCCAGGGGAAGGGAACCAAAATTTCTGAAATTTTCAAAGAGCAACAGAAAAATTACTATTGGAATATTCCAGCACAATAGCCTAAATAATTTTTTATTTAGTTATGGAATAATTAATTACTTTAATAAAGTGCTGGTTTAATAAAATAATTAATTATAATTGTTCAACAATTAAAAAATGAGAGTATTATCTCTCATTTAACTTCTTTTTAAATCTAACCATTAACTTTATACGCCCAGATAATGTTAAAACAATCTTTGGAATCCAAAAATTATTAAATAAAGGATCACTAAAATTATTAGTAACAAAAAATGATAAAACAACAGGTAATTTTATGGCCAATGATAAAATTACAGTTAGATTTAAAATCGGTGAAGTTATGATTCTTGTAGGAGAAGAATTAATAGTTAACCCTTAATAATAGCATCATACTCAATGCTAATTATGTTTAATAAAATATATCAAAAAAATAAAAAATAGTTTTAAAAACTATTTTTTATTTAATATAACAGGAATAATTAAAGGGTTTCTTCTTTTCTTTTTAAATATATAAGGTGCTAATGTTGATTTGATAGCATTTTTTATTGTAGCAAAAGTAGGTCTTTCACTTTTTAATACTTCATTAATAGCTTTTGTTAGTAATGATATTGCTTCAGATACTAAAGGTGCTGCATCACGAACATAGAAAGAACCGCGAGAAATAAACGTTGGTGGTGCTAATAATTTATTATTTTGTGAATCAATAGAAACAACAATTGCAATTAAACCATCTTTAGAAAGAATTTGTCTATCACGGATTACTGCAGCAGTTGTTACTCCAGACATATCTTTACCACCATCAACATAAATAGGATCAGCAGCAATGCGTTTATCGCTTAAAGAACATTTACCATTATCCATAATAATTGGATCACCGTTAGCACAAATAAATATATTTTCTTCAGGGATTCCAATTGATACAGCTGTTTCTTTATGAACTTTTAACATTCGATAATCACCATGCATTGGCATAAAGTATGATGGTTTAATTAAATTTAACATTAATTTTTGTTCTTCTTGTGAAGCATGACCAGAAGTATGCAATCAATTTAATGGTGAATTTTCTTCAACAATCGCACTAAGTCGTGTTAGTTTATTAACTACTCTTTCAACGTCAGCACGGTTACCAGGAATTGCTGATGAAGAGAATATTACTGTATCACCGGGTATAATTTTTATTTGACTATGTTCGCGATTAGCAATTCTTGATAATGCTGCCATTGGTTCACCTTGGGAACCCGTACAAATAATAACAATTTGATTATTATCATATTTTTTAGCTTCTTCTGCTTTAATAAATGAACTATCACGAACTTTTAAATGTCCCATTTGACGAATAACATTAACTATTCTTTCTAAACTTCTTCCAACAACAATAACTTTTCTATTATGTTTTGTTGCAACTTCAATAATTTGTTGTAAACGGTGTACATTAGAAGCAAAAGTAGAAATTAAAATTCTGCCCTTTGCTTTAGCAAATATTTCACTAATTCTTTTAACAACAAGCATTTCTGTCATTGTATAACCGGGTACTTCAGCATTCGTTGAATCTGCTAAAAATAATGTTACTCCTTTTTGACCCATTTGTGCCATTTTATCAATATCTGCTTTATGACCTAAAGGTGTTCAATCGAATTTATAATCACCTGTTGTTACAACAGTTCCATTTGAATTTTCTACACAAATTCCATATGCATCAGGAATTGAATGATTAACAGCAAAAAAAATAATAATAAATCTGTTAGTTTTAATTTTACTATTACCATCAACAATATTTATTTTTATTTTTGATTTTATTCCTTTGTCCTTAATTTTATGACGAATTAAAGCTGCTGCTAAGTTAGGAGCATAAATAGCTGGAATATCACTAATTTCTTTTAATAAGTATGGTATACCACCAATATGATCTTCATGACCATGAGTAATAAATATTCCTTTAATTTTATGTTTATTTTCTTTTAGGTAACTATAATCAGGAATTACTGCTTCAATTCCTGGCATAGAAGCATCAGCAAATTTTACTCCAGCATCAATAATAATAATTTCATTATCTTGTTCAATTACATAAGTATTTTTTCCAACTTCTTCTAGCCCACCAAGTGCAAAGATTTTCGTGACGAACTTTTTAACTGGCATAGTATTTTTTGTGGGTGTATCACTCATATTTTTTCTCCTTCATTCATTTTAAAATTATAAGGAAATAACATAAAACATAACATAAAAAAATGTAATGAATTTAATCATGTTTTTACTTATTACTTATTTGGTATATGATATTTAACTATAATAAAACAATTTAAAAACTTAAGTTTATCATTCTACTTTATATCATAATCCATTTATCATTATTAAGTCAAGGATTATCCTTATTAATGTGATGATAAAAGAGTTTTCCTTCTAAATGGTCTTGCTCATGTTGAAAAACAATTGCTTCATAACCTCTAACAGTTAAAGTTACTTTTTTCTTTTTTAAATAGTCATAACCTGTAACGTTGATTTTATAACTACGTGGAACTAAACCTTCATGAGGGTGATTAGTTACACTTAAACAACCTTCACCTTTTTTTAAATAAGCTATTTGTTCGCTTTTACCAATGATTTTTGGATTTATTAATGCATGTTCATAGTAAATAATCTTTTCATTTTTATCAGGAATTGGTAATAAAATATAATACATTTTTATATTTTCTCCAATTTGTGGTGCAGCAATACCAATAGCTTCGGTTAAAATGTTGTTAGCATTAAATTCTTTATCTTGTGATGCTTTTACTCAATCAATCATACGTTTCATAATATTTTCATCTTTAGGTGTTAAGGGTAAAATAACATCAGCACAAGGTTTTAATAAACTAGGTTTTGTATCTTCAGTAATTCAAGATGCTGATGGTACTTCGTTTTGTAATTTTTTTAACATTGCAGATCCTTTCAACAGTTTGTAATAAATAATAAATTAAACTAATTTGCTTTTATCAAATTTAATGATAAAGTTATTATAAACTAAATTTTGGAGAAAACATGAAAATTATTGCTGGAAAATTAAAAGGAAAAAAAATAATTACTTTAGATGGTTTATCAACACGGCCAACCTTAAATCGAATTAAAGAAAATATTTTTAATATTATGTTAAATTATTGTAGTTTTGAAGATAAAATTGTTGTTGATTTATTTGCTGGAAGTGGTAATTTAATTCTTGAAAGTTTATCACGAGGGGCAAAATTTGCTTTTGCAAATGATATTAATAAAGCTGCTTGTAATATTATTAATCAAAATTGTTTTGCTTGTAATTTACAAGAACAAGTTAAATTAAGTAATTTGGATTATCAAATTTTTAGTAAAACACTAGTACAACAGTGTGATATTGTTTTTATTGATCCACCGTTTGCAAATATTACTTTTCAACAGTGAATTATTGATTTCTTTTATAAAAATAATTTACTTGCTAATAATGCTTTAATTGTTTTAGAAACAAATGTACCACTTGAAAATTTACAATTAAATTTCCATTTTAAAGTAGTATCTAATAAAAAATACGGTAAAATATATATTAAAATAATTCAATTTTATGAAAAGTAGAAAGTAGAATGTAAATGGCACAAAAAAAAGGAAAATTAATTATTCTTTCTGGACCAAGTGGTGTTGGTAAGGGTGCAATTATTGCTAAATTATTTGCTGATAAATCATTAAATTTAGCATATTCAGTTTCGATGACAACAAGAAAACCACGTAATAAAGAACAAGATGGCATTAATTATTTTTTTGTTGATGTATCAACTTTTTTAAATAATGTTAAAGGTAATGATTTTTTAGAATATACAAATTTTATTGGTAATTACTATGGTACTAGTAAGAGTTATGTTTTAAATTTGCAAAATCAAGGTTATAACGTTATTTTGGAAATTGAGGTTGATGGTGCTAGTCAAGTTTTAAAAAATTATGAACATCGCAATGATATTATGAGTATTTTTATTATGCCTCCTTCTTATCAAGAATTAGAACAAAGAATTCGTATGCGTGCTAGTGAGTCAGAAGCAATTATTGAGAAAAGATTAAATAAAGCAAAAGAAGAATTTAAAGTTCAACATGAATATGATTATATTGTTATTAACGATGACTTAGATATTGCTGTTAAAGAAATAACAGATATTATTAAAAATAATATTAATTAGTTTTTGATTTGATAGTTTAGAATTAAATATTAAAAACATTTAACGATGTTAATTTGTATAAAAATATAATGGTATAGAAAACTATATTACAATAATTTTATAAACTTAATATCAAGTTTATTTTAAATCCTATTTCTTTAATTTTAAAGCAATAGATTTTTTATAAACTTTTTAAATGTTAAAAATGTTTTTTATGATTTTTTTGTAATTTTGGTAACCAGAATCAGCCAAAATTTGTATTTTTGGATTAATAAAAAGTAAAAATTATAAGTAGTGCTAAAAGAAAAAAAGTGTTGAAATGAGTTTTTGTGTTAAAAATTATTAAAAACTAATAAGTGTTACAATTAAACAAAGGGGGAAATATATTATAGATTTAAGTTGATATGATTGTATTAAGGATTGAAAATTTTATTTTAAATTAAGTTTTGGTTTATTTTTTCTAGCAGTTTTATTATATGGATTATTATCACCTTTAATTAATGGGATTACTGTAACTGATCAACAAAAAAAGATGCTAGAAACTGAATGTGATTTACTGAAGATAAAGGAGATTTTATTTTAAATTATTTTTCTTTTTTTACAATTCAAACTAATGTTTTTGTTATTATTTGATTAATATCATCTGCTATTTTTTGAGAACAAGAAGGTAGAATTGATAGTAAATGATTTGGCCAATATATGACTTTAGCAGTAACAACTTTTATTACTATTACAGGTATTGTTTTTAATGTTATGTTATTACCAACTTTAGTAAATCAACTACAAACCTTTTATGCATGATTTACTAATATTGTCCAACATATGGTAGTTCCGATTATAATGATTATTTACTTTTTTATTATGCCAAGAGAACAAGGTAGTGTTTTCACAACTAAAGAATTTTGAAAAAAGCGTATGTGAATGTACTATATTTATCCAGTTATTTGAGCAGTTATAATGTTAATTCGTGGTGAATTTCGTTGACAAGCAGGAAAGGTTTGAGCTTATCTTAAACATTCACAAATCTTTTTATGGTATTCCAGGGGCTATATGATTATTAATAACTGCATTATTAATTATTTTGATTATTTTTAGTATTTCAACTTTATTTAATTTAATTAATTTAAAACAATTAAAACGAAAATATCATATTATTTAAATGATACGACAAAATAAAAAAACAAATTTTGCTATGATCGTGTTTCGTTTGGTTTATATTTTTATGAAAAGAGATTACAATTATTATATTTGTTAATTTTAATTATAGAATACTTTAATATACTAATATTATTAATTTATAATAAAGGTTAACAATTAAGGTAGGTTTAGAATAGTCTTTAAGTGTGTATTCATTTTTAAAAACAAAACAGGCATAATTGAGTTAGTCATAAATTTAAATAAAAATAATAAAGTTAAATCAAAGAATATAACAAAATAATTTGCTAAAAATACTATTTATAATTAAGAAGTAGATTATAACGTAAAGTATTTTTACGTTGTGAAAAGAGAATTTAAAAAATATTAGATAAAAACTAAATAAAAAAATATAGCAAAGAAATGATTCAAGATAATGAATGTATAGTATTTTATTGATAAAGATTAATAAAGGCTTTTATCCCTTTATGTACTATTTTTAAATTTTATCACATAAATGGAGATAAAAGCCTACCTAGGAAATTATCCCTGCATGTATTTAAATTAAACACAAAATTACAGTTTCAAAACTAGGTATGTTATTGAATTTATATGTTGATTCTTTTGCATATAAATGAATATTGTGCTTTGAAACTCTTATGTGTGTTCGGAAAGTTCGTCGGATGTGCTTTCGTGCTGATTCAATCTGGTTTGTGTTTACACCTGTTGGTGACACATACCCAACTTCATGATTTACGATTTCATGTTTGGGATAGAAGTTTTTGAAACTTACATATCCCTTCCAAGAATCCGTAAATAGACAGCACTCAGTAAAAATGTGTTTCAATGCAAATCTTAAAAGGTTTTTTTTCATCTGCATTTTTCAGCACCTTCACAATTAGTTTGTTGCTGGTTTTCTCATAAACTCCAACAATCAAAGTTTTATTCAACAAGAATCTTCCTTGTTTTTTAAAACCTAAATGTGAAAGATACATTTCATCCATCTGTGCTGTGCCATCAACAATGAAACCTGCATCTTGATTTCCAATTCTAGTCCTGATTTCATGACACATTCTTCAAGCTGTTTTATAGGTCACACCCAATTCCCTTGCAACATCGGTTGCTGGTATGCCATGCTTTGTGTTTATTCATCTAAAGATGAGATAAAACCAAGATGTCATTTGGGTCTGTGACTTATAAAAAATGGTTCCATAAAGAATACTAAATGTTTGGTTACAGTTCAAACATCGTATTCTTCGCAAATCAGAATTATTCAAACTAGAAGAAGCACACCTGATGCATTTCATTATTTTCAACTTCGCTATATATTTCAAACAATCGTTTTCAGTTTGAAATATGCTATTGAATTCGTTTCAATTCATTTTTTCCTCCACACTAGTACATGTGGGGATAATTTCCTTAATAAATTTCATTTCTTAAAAAATATTGTAAGAAGTATCTTTATCTTTAAAGGAATTAGCAAAACTATCAAATGCATTAAAAATGATAATACAATTAAAACAAAAATTATCTTCAAGAGAAAATAGTAAAGATAGTGATAATGATTTTTTAATAAAAGCAGAAGTAAATAAGAATTTATCAACATTATCCGTAGTAAATAAAAATTATCTTCATAACACTGTACCAAATTTATAGTTAATAAAGATAATTAACAAATAATAATTTTATAAACTTATATAAGATAAAATCTAAAATTATCAAAAATATTAGTACTCCTTTTAAATTTATTTTTAAAAGGAGTATTTTGTAAATTATTATAAGTTGTTATACTAATAATATCAAAAATAATTTTTTTACTTTATAATTAAAGTAGTGGAATCAAAAAATAAAGGAATGGTGGTATTTAATATGAGCGTATTACCGTTAAATATTATTTCGACTGTAATTTCAGCAGATATTGGAACAGTTATTGCTGAAATAGCGGTTTTATTTGGAATAACCATTTCTTTATTAATGACAATTCTTATTTTAATAGTTATGAATACCTTTATTCATGGTAAAAAAGTTTGATGAACAACAAGAAATAAATCTCATATGAAACTACTAGCAACTTCAGAAAAAAGAATGTTAGCAAGTGTTTTAGCAGAAGCAGTGATTAAATTAGCAGAAGAAAAAATTGGAGCACTAATTACTATTGAAAGGAATGTTTCATTAAATGAATATACTGATTTGGGAGTAAAAATTGATGGTGAAGTAACTTCACAACTATTACAATCTATTTTTATTAAAGGTTCAGCATTGCATGATGGTGCAGTTATTATTCGTTTAGGTCGTATTGAATGTGCCTCTACTTATTTTCCACTAACTAATAAAAAAATATCTAGTCAATTTGGTTCACGTCATCGTGCTGCTATTGGAATATCAGAGCAAACCGATGCAGTATCAGTTATTGTTAGTGAAACTAATGGTTATGTTTCAATAGCTCGTAGTGGTAAGTTTTTACAAGTTGAAAACTTAAATAATCTTGTTCGTACACTGTATGATGAATTAGCTTCAACCAAAGAAATGGTTCAACAAGTATAATAATGAAAAGTTTGTTATTAGTAGATATTGGTAATACATTAATTAAGATTGCTATGATTAATGATAGTGAAATTATTGAACAATGAGCAGTAATAGAAACCAAAAGTAAAAATGCAATTGTTCAATTGAAAAAAGCATTTAAATTAAATAAAAAATTACATTTTGAAGAAGCTGTTATTAGTTGTGTTGTTCCAAATTTTTTAATAATAATAGAAAAATTAATTGTTTTTACATATAATTTAAAACCGTTAATTGTTGATTTTAATTTACTAAGTTCTTTACCTTTAAAACTTAATTTAGAAAATCGTCAATTAGGTAGTGATTTGATAGCATTATCATATGCTGCTTATACTAAGTATCACAATGCGATAGTTGTTAGTTTGGGAACTGCTACTACCTATAGTGTTGTTGTTAATGATGTTTTGGTTGGCGTTATTATTGGACCTGGATTTAGTACAAGTAAAGATGCATTGATTGATAATGCTGCTTTACTTGTTGATTTTGAAATGCAACATTATCAATCAATGTTAGGTAAAAATACTAATCATGCTTTATCAATTGGTTATGGTTATGGTTTTAGTGCAATGATTAATAGTATAGTTGCTAGAATTAAAAAGGAAACAAATATTATTTTACCTGTAATTTTAACAGGAGGTAGTGTACCAATTTTAAAATCTTATTTTGATTTTTCTTATATTTATGAACCACAAATGTTATTTTTAGGTTTAGTTGATGTTATTAAATATTTTAGAAGTAATAATAAAATAAAAGATTAATATCTTTTAATATATTTAAAATATAAGGAAAGGAGAATAAAACTATGTTGATGTTAATAAAAATTTATAAATTAACTAGTGCACAAATTATTATAATAACTATTATTAGTTTATTAATTTTTACTATTATCGTTTTAACAAGTTTATTAGTAATTTTTAGTTCGTATAAAAATAAACAATTTATGGTTTATAAAAATTTGCAATATATTCAAAATATTAATATTAAAGAAAGATTAAATCGTATTAATCAAATGGTACAAACAAATGAACAATATAGTTCTATTTTAGGGATTTGAATTAGTCGTTATAATCTTTTTTTAAAAAAAGATTTAAATAAGGTTTTTAAAAAATATATTCAAATTTTAAAATTACAAAATAATAAAGAATTATGAAAAAGATATAAATTAATGTATAGAATGCATAATAAAAGTAATAATTTAAAAAATCAATTGCAGTTATTAACAATTGAAATAGATTATTTTATTAGTATTGATCAATTATTACGAGAATATCAATTATTTTTTAAACAAAATTTTAATTATTTACAAGATCAAATGATCAAGATTAATTTACAAAACGATCTTAATCGAGAACAATTAGATGAAGTTATTAAAATAATTAATGATATGTTTAAAGAATTAGAAACAAATATTAATGCTATTAATGTTAGTCAAATTATTACTATTTTAAGTGAGATTGCGATTGCTGTTGTAACATTGGCAGAAATTTTAGATAATTTACCAACACTTCGTTATATTATAACATATGAAATTAAACAGAAAATGGCGGCCTTAAAAAATAAATATCAAATGATAAAAATAAATAATACTTTACTTTTACAATACGAACAATTAGTAGCAAACGTTGATGAAAAGTTAAGTTTTATTAATAAACAAATTAATAATTTACAATACAAAAAAGCTAAGGTTAACACTCAAGAAATATTAAAATTAATTGCCACTTTTAGTAATAAAATTGATAAAGAACAAATATTTTATAATATTTTTAAACAAAATTATGAAAAATTTTTAGTTATGAGTTTTAATTTTAATGAAATATTTGAAGCTATTAAAAATGAAATTGCTCTTTCAAATAAAATTAATTCTAAAATGATAGAAAATAGCAAAATAACTAACTTAGAAACTATTATTAATAAACAACTTGCTACTGTTAATCATTTTGATAATTTATTAATCATAGAACATCAAAAATCAATAAAAAATACTAGTTATGAAACATTAGTGATGTTATTAGCGGCGTTATTTGAAAATAGTATTGTTGTTTTTAATAGTTTAAAAGAGTATAATAAATTGTTGAATGAACAAAATAAAGCAAAAATTAAATTTAAAACTTATGTTGATAAAATCAATTCAATGATGTTACAAATTGATAATATTTTAAATAATATTAATTTTTATTATTTAAATGAAATTTATAAAGAAAAGTTTAGTGATTGACAATATTTAATAAATGATACTATTTTAAATTTTCAAAATGGAAATTATGATAATTCTTCTTTTAGTAAATTTAATGATTTACAAAATAAAATTTTTCATCTTTATACTGAATTAAAAATGGAAATTACTATTCATAAATTATCACATTTAACTCTTGTTTATGCTAATCGTCATCGTTCAATTAATCAGCAACTTAATAGTAAATTTAATGAAATTGAAAATAATATCACTAATAATCATAATCAAAAAGCATTAACATTATTATTGGAATTAATGGAATAAATTTTAAAAAAGAGGAAAATTAAATGGTACCAATTATTATTATTCGTTATGGTGAATTAACAACTAAAAGTAAAAATCGGATTGATTTTATTAAACAATTAAAAATAAATATTAAGTATGCTCTTAGTGATTATAAACAAATAAATATTATTCATTTTCATGATCGGATGGAACTAACTAATTTATCTCTTGACGTAATGAATGATGTTATTAATATTTTGGTGAAAATATTTGGTATTAGTTCATTATCACCTGCTTTTAGAATTGCTAAAAATATGGAAATATTATCAGAAAAAGTAATATCATTAATTTTAAGTCAAGATCTAACAAATTTTAAAACATTTAAACTTTTTGTTAGTCGTAGTGATAAGAGTTTTTCATTAAATTCAGAACAAATAGTTAAAATTATAGCTTCTATAATTTTAAAAAAAACAGATTTAAAAGTTAATGTTACTAATCCTGATTTAAAAATAAATATCAAAGTTAATAAGGATGATATTTATTTATTTGCAAATAAAATTATTGGTGCTGGTGGATTTCCAGTAGGTAGTTCAAGGAAAGTGTTATTATTATTGAGCGGTGGTATTGATTCCCCTGTAGCAGCATATAAATTAATGAAACGAGGATTACAAGTTCAATATTTACATTTTGCTACTCCACCTTTTACTTTACCAACAGCATTAAAAAAAGTAGAAACTTTAGTTCAAATTTTAGCACCTTATAATGCTGGTAGTAAAAATTTATATATTTGCAATTTTACTAACTTGCAAAATGAATTAAGTCATATTAAGAAAGAAAGTTATCGTATTACTTTAATGCGTAGAATGTTTATTAGAATTGCTAGTTTATTTGCAGAAAAATATAAAATTCAAGCATTAGCAACTGGTGAAGCGATTGGTCAGGTTGCTTCACAAACATTAGCAAGTATTAATGCTATTAATATTGTTAGCAATTTACCAATTTTGCGTAGTTTAATTGCCGAAGATAAAGTTGATATTATTAATCTTGCTAAAAAAATTGGTACTTATGAAACATCAATTTTACCATTCGCTGATTGTTGTTCATTATTTGTTCCCAAAACCCCAGTTACACAACCAAAGATTAAAGAATGTGAACTTTTAGAAAATGATTTAAAGCAAATAATTGATTGAGAACAAATTTTAATAAATAGTTTTAAAGATATTGAAAAAATATAAATAAATTTAGGAAATTATCCCCACATGTACTGGTGTGGAGGAAAAAATGAATTGAAATGAATTCAATAGCATATTTCAAACTGAAAACGATTGTTTGAAATATATAGCGAAGTTGAAAATAATGAAATGCATCAGGTGTGCTTCTTCTAGTTTGAATACTTCTGATTTGAGAAGAATACGATGTTTGAACTGTAACCAAACATTTAGTATTCTTTATGGAACCATTTTTTATAAGTCACAGACCCAAATGACATCTTGGTTTTATCTCATCTTTAGATGAATAAACACAAAGCATGGCATACCAGCAACCGATGTTGCAAGGGAATTGGGTGTGACCTATAAAACAGCTTGAAGAATGTGTCATGAAATCAGGACTAGAATTGGAAATCAAGATGCAGGTTTCATTGTTGATGGCACAGCACAGATGGATGAAATGTATCTTTCACATTTAGGTTTTAAAAAAAAAGGAAGATCCTTGTTGAATAAAACTTTGATTGTTGGAGTTTATGAGAAAACCAGCAACAAACTAATTGTGAAGGTGCTGAAAAATGCAGATGAAAAAAACCTTTTAAGATTTGCATTGAAACACATTTTTACTGAGTGCTGTCTATTTACGGATTCTTGGAAGGGATATGTAAGTTTCAAAAACTTCTATCCCAAACATGAAATCGTAAATCATGAAGTTGGGTATGTGTCACCAACAGGTGTAAACACAAACCAGATTGAATCAGCATGAAAGCACATCCGACGAACTTTCCGAACACACATAAGAGTTTCAAAGCACAATATTCATTTATATGCAAAAGAATCAACATATAAATTCAATAACATACCTAGTTTTGAAACTGTAATTTTGTGTTTGATTTAAATACATGCAGGGATAATTTCCTAGGTAGGCTTTTATCTCCATTTATGTGATAAAATTTAAAAATAGTACATAAAGGGATAAAAGCCTAAATTTATTAATAATTTAATATTTTTAATAAATGCAGTTTATTTACTTTAAATAACAAAAAGAGTGAAGTTTCACTCTTTTTGTTATTTTTTAATAGTAAACTATAAAATATTACAATAAGTATTTTGATTACTTGTTGAAGTTTGATTTTGTAAATCAATTGCATTTATTTCATTTACTAATAATTTTGTTTTTTCAATTCTTTTATTGATTTCATTTATTTTTTTTCTTATCAATTTCTAATTGAGCAAGTTTTAAATTTATTTGTAATTTTTGATATGGATTTGGTTCTCTAAAGTCAATATTGGTTGTTATTTTTTGTACTTCATTTGCTAATTCTTGAAGAGATTTAACTTCAAAATTATTTTTATTGGTTGTAACATTAAGAATAGTAGGTAATCCAAATTTATATCGTTGCTTTATTTCTTGTTCATAAATTTCATAGGCTAATCTTTCAACTATTTTTGGGCGTTTGTTTTTAGCAGCTATTGTTAAAGCTGTATCACCATTTTCAATGGTATCTAGTAAAAGATTATCATAGTTATAATAACCATTTGTTTTTAAATATTTGGATATAATTATTTGTACATTAATATTATTTAATATTCAAGGATCAGGTCTATTTTTAACTACAGGATAAATATCAACACCATTATCTATTAAGATGTTAACTACATCTAAATGACCATTTTGCGCTGCTCATATTAAAGCGGTTATATCATCGCATATATAATTAACATTGCCACCATTTTTAATTATTTTTTTAATTACTTGTAGATCACCGATTTTAGCAGCTTTTATTAAATTAATATTTTGAATATCCATTTTTTTCTCCTTATTTGATTAAAAATAACAAACTCACTTACTTTAAAATGAAGTAATAAGTTGAAAACTTGTATTAAGTTTATGCAGATTTTAACATATTATTGGTTTTAATATGTAAAAAAATATATTAGACTTGGTGCAAAACTAAGGTAATTAAAAATTATATATTCCTGCTATTAAATTAAATCTTAATGCAAATCTTTTTTAATTTTCACAAAAAATCTTGATATTACTTTTAATTTTAAATTAAAAGTAATATTTTTATATCAGGGGTGATTTTTTGTGACTAATAATGAATTAATTGATGTTTTAAAAAACAAAAAAGATGAAGAATTTATAAAAATTATTAGACATTTTAAAAATAGAATTAAACAAATTGAGAAAAAAGAAAAATTAGATGCAATTGATAAAAAATTTAAAGAAAAAGGAATTCAATGTCCAAATTGTAAATCTTATTGATGTGTAAAAAATGGTTTTAAGAATAATAAGCAAAAATATTTATGCAAAGATTGTAAAAGTAGCTTTGATGCTTTAAGAAATCATTTTTTACATTGAAGTCATTTATCTCATGAACAATGAGATTGAATAATTTGATTGTCATTGTTAGGTCAATCTGCTTATACTATTTCTCAATTTGCTAAAATTTCAAAAACATCAGCATGATTTAATCGTCAAAAATTTATGAAATCATCACAATTAGCAAAAACACAAAAACCATTCACAAAATTAAAAGGTAGAATTGAAATTGATGAAACTTTTCTCAAAGAAATTCATAAAGGAAATTTCAAAAATCCAGATGATCCAAGAAAAAAATGAATTGAAGAAAATGCTAAAGATTTAAACTGTTGTATTGAAATGGCAATTGATGAAAATAAAAATAGGAAATTATCCCCACATGTACTAGTGTGGAGGAAAAAATGAATTGAAATGAATTCAATAGCATATTTCAAACTGAAAACGATTGTTTGAAATATATAGCGAAGTTGAAAATAATGAAATGCATCAGGTGTGCTTCTTCTAGTTTGAATACTTCTGATTTGAGAAGAATACGATGTTTGAACTGTAACCAAACATTTAGTATTCTTTATGGAACCATTTTTTATAAGTCACAGACCCAAATGACATCTTGGTTTTATCTCATCTTTAGATGAATAAACACAAAGCATGGCATACCAGCAACCGATGTTGCAAGGGAATTTGGTGTGACCTATAAAACAGCTTGAAGAATGTGTCATGAAATCAGGACTAGAATTGGCAATCAAGATGCAGGTTTCATTGTTGATGGCACAGCACAGATGGATGAAATGTATCTTTCACATTTAGGTTTTAAAAAACAAGGAAGATCCTTGTTGAATAAAACTTTGATTGTTGGAGTTTATGAGAAAACCAGCAACAAACTAATTGTGAAGGTGCTGAAAAATGCAGATGAAAAAAACCTTTTAAGATTTGCATTGAAACACATTTTTACTGAGTGCTGTCTATTTACGGATTCTTGGAAAGGATATGTAAGTTTCAAAAACTTCTATCCCAAACATGAAATCGTAAATCATGAAGTTGGGTATGTGTCACCAACAGGTGTAAACACAAACCAGATTGAATCAGCATGAAAGCACATCCGACGAACTTTCCGAACACACATAAGAGTTTCAAAGCACAATATTCATTTATATGCAAAAGAATCAGCATATAAATTCAATAACATACCTAGTTTTGAAACTGTAATTTTGTGTTTGATTTAAATACATGTGGGGATAATTTCCTAGGTAGGCTTTTATCTCCATTTATGTGATAAAATTTAAAAATAGTACATAAAGGGATAAAAGCCTAAAAATATTTATGCTCAAACAACAAATACTAAAAGATTAACAAAAAAATGAGTACAAGAAAATTTAACATCTAAGCTTATCGAAGAAAAATCAATTATAGTTTGTGATATGCAAATACTATATGATACAGTAGCTAAACAAACAAAATGTACTCTCAAGAAATTTAAATCAAAAGAAAATAAAGAATTAAATTATAAAAATTTAAGTAATATCAGTAAAATACAATCAAGTTTAAAATAATTTATTACTCATTATCATGGCATTGGATTTACCAATATTCAAAATTACCTCAATTTATGAAAATTTAAATACCAACATTATAAAATATCACCTTATGCAAAATCTGAAGCATTATATTTCAGTTTGTAAAAAAAATAAATCCCAAAATTAAATAAAATCAAATTTTAGGCCAGGTTGATGATTTTTTTTATTTCATCAAGAGTTTTTTTGAAAATTAAAACAAATCTTCGTATTTTATTGCGATATTTTAAACTTAAAATTTTAAAACGTTTTAGTTTAGCAAATACGTGTTCAATTTTAATTCTAATTTTACTTAAAGTTTTATTGTATTCTTTTTGAATTGGTGTTAATTGATTGTATTTACTTTTTTTAAATGGCAAAAATGTATTTTTATGAATATTTTGTATACCTTGATAACCTGAATCAACAAAAACTTGTTTTTCTGGATGAATAAAAGTTTTAGATTTTAGAAGCAATTTAAAATCATGAATGCTTCCAAAACAAAAAGCAGTTGAAATAATTTTTCCATTGGAAATATCAATAATTATTTGGGATTTGAGAGAATGATGTTTCTTTTTACCTGAAAAAAGTAATTTTAGTTTTTTTTAATTCTTTCAATTGGAGTTTCAGTAGCATCAATAGCTAACAAATTATTATTAGTACCTTTATTTTTTGTTAAATCTTTTTTTCCAGTTAAATTAAAAATTCCGCTTTTTATTAAAATATTTTCAATTCAAAAAATATTACGAATGCAACTAGTATGACTAATATTATATCTTTTTGCAATAACTCTATAACTACTATAGTCTTTTCAATATTCTAAAGTCATTAATAAACGCTCTTCAATTACAATTTTATTTTTTCTACCACCATAATATTTTTGTTTAGACTCAGCAATTTTTAAAATTTCAAGCATTTTATAAAATGTTTGTGGCTTTATGCCGACTAAACTATAAAATTCTTGATCATCTTTATATTTTTTCAACATAATAACTATCACCTTTAATATTAATAATAATCGTTAAATTGTTAAAATTAAAGGTTTTGCACCAAGTCTATTGATCAATAGCTTTTTTAAAATGAGAAATACCGCTTCATATTTTACATTCTGCAATAAAAACATTAGAGTTATCATATCTTAATAATATATCTGTTTTTCCAGAAACATTAAAGGTTTCACCAGTTGCTGTTCCATTAAAATGACTGTTAATAACAAATAATATGTTATTACGAAAGTCTTCTTCTTGATTTTTTTGATAAGAATTTTTTTTTAATTTTCAAAAAAACTCTTGATGAAATAAAAAAAATCATCAACCTGGCCTAAAATTTGATTTTATTTAATTTTGGGATTTATTTTTTTTACAAACTGAAATATAATGCTTCAGATTTTGCATAAGGTGATATTTTATAATGTTGGTATTTAAATTTTCATAAATTGAGGTAATTTTGAATATTGGTAAATCCAATGCCATGATAATGAGTAATAAATTCTTTTAAACTTGATTGTATTTTACTGATATTACTTAAATTTTTATAATTTAATTCTTTATTTTCTTTTGATTTAAATTTCTTGAGAGTACATTTTGTTTGTTTAGCTACTGTATCATATAGTATTTGCATATCACAAACTATAATTGATTTTTCTTCGATAAGCTTAGATGTTAAATTTTCTTGTACTCATTTTTTTGTTAATCTTTTAGTATTTGTTGTTTGAGCATAAATATTTTTATTTTCATCAATTGCCATTTCAATACAACAGTTTAAATCTTTAGCATTTTCTTCAATTCATTTTTTTCTGGGATCATCTGGATTTTTGAAATTTCCTTTATGAATTTCTTTGATAAAAGTTTCATCAATTTCAATTCTACCTTTTAATTTTGTGAATGGTTTTTGTGTTTTTGCTAATTGTGATGATTTCATAAATTTTTGTCGATTAAATCATGCTGATGTTTTTGAAATTTTAGCAAATTGAGAAATAGTATAAGCAGATTGACCTAACAACGACAATCAAATTATTCAATCTCATTGTTCATGAGATAAATGACTTCAATGTAAAAAATGATTTCTTAAAGCATCAAAGCTACTTTTACAATCTTTGCATAAATATTTTTGCTTATTATTCTTAAAACCATTTTTTACACATCAATAAGATTTACAATTTGGACATTGAATTCCTTTTTCTTTAAATTTTTTATCAATTGCATCTAATTTTTCTTTTTTCTCAATTTGTTTAATTCTATTTTTAAAATGTCTAATAATTTTTATAAATTCTTCATCTTTTTTGTTTTTTAAAACATCAATTAATTTATTATTAGTCACAAAAAATCACCCCTGATATAAAAATATTACTTTTAATTTAAAATTAAAAGTAATATCAAGATTTTTTGTGAAAATTAAAAGAATTTTTTAGTCTTTCGAACTCTTTTCCACAATCGTTTTTTAATTTTCAAAAAAACTCTTGATGAAATAAAAAAAATCATCAACCTGGCCTAAAATTTGATTTTATTTAATTTTGGGATTTATTTTTTTTACAAACTGAAATATAATGCTTCAGATTTTGCATAAGGTGATATTTTATAATGTTGGTATTTAAATTTTCATAAATTGAGGTAATTTTGAATATTGGTAAATCCAATGCAATGATAATGAGTAATAAATTCTTTTAAACTTGATTGTATTTTACTGATATTACTTAAATTTTTATAATTTAATTCTTTATTTTCTTTTGATTTAAATTTCTTGAGAGTACATTTTGTTTGTTTAGCTACTGTATCATATAGTATTTGCATATCACAAACTATAATTGATTTTTCTTCGATAAGCTTAGATGTTAAATTTTCTTGTACTCATTTTTTTGTTAATCTTTTAGTATTTGTTGTTTGAGCATAAATATTTTTATTTTCATCAATTGCCATTTCAATACAACAGTTTAAATCTTTAGCATTTTCTTCAATTCATTTTTTTCTTGGATCATCTGGATTTTTGAAATTTCCTTTATGAATTTCTTTGATAAAAGTTTCATCAATTTCAATTCTACCTTTTAATTTTGTGAATGGTTTTTGTGTTTTTGCTAATTGTGATGATTTCATAAATTTTTGTCGATTAAATCATGCTGATGTTTTTGAAATTTTAGCAAATTGAGAAATAGTATAAGCAGATTGACCTAACAATGACAATCAAATTATTCAATCTCATTGTTCATGAGATAAATGACTTCAATGTAAAAAATGATTTCTTAAAGCATCAAAGCTACTTTTACAATCTTTGCATAAATATTTTTGCTTATTATTCTTAAAACCATTTTTTACACATCAATAAGATTTACAATTTTGACATTGAATTCCTTTTTCTTTAAATTTTTTATCAATTGCATCTAATTTTTCTTTTTTCTCAATTTGTTTAATTCTATTTTTAAAATGTCTAATAATTTTTATAAATTCTTCATCTTTTTTGTTTTTTAAAACATCAATTAATTCATTATTAGTCACAAAAAATCACCCCTGATATAAAAATATTACTTTTAATTTTAAATTAAAAGTAATATCAAGATTTTTTGTGAAAATTAAAACAATCATTAATAATTTTAAGTATTTCTTCATAAAGACTATTATCTATTATCTGCGTTGATTCATTAATGTTATTTTTAGTTATTACTTTAGGAATTTTTATTCTTTTTCTAGGTTTGGAAATAGGTATTGAAAAAGTCTCTGACATATTTTTATTTTGTTTTAGGGGTATTTTAAGTCCAGTAAAAGCTTTTTGTCTTTTTAACAAAATGTCTTTTCTATTCTTAAAAACATTATCAATATATGGCTTTAAGATAGCATTAAATGATTGAATATCTCTGTTAATACTTCCTGTATTATCTTTGATTATTTTCTCCATTTGATTATATTCATGATTAACACTTTCTATGTTATCATCTTGATATGAAATAATTTCAAATGATAAACAATTAGAATTCAATCTTACATTTTTATTAGAAAAAAGACCCGAAGCCATAGTAGACTTGGTGCAAAACCTTTAATTTTAACAATTTAACGATTATTATTAATATTAAAGGTGATAGTTATTATGTTGAAAAAATATAAAGATGATCAAGAATTTTATAGTTTAGTCGGCATAAAGCCACAAACATTTTATAAAATGCTTGAAATTTTAAAAATTGCTGAGTCTAAACAAAAATATTGTGGTGGTAGAAAAAATAAAATTGTAATTGAAGAGCGTTTATTAATGACTTTAGAATATTGAAAAGACTATAGTAGTTATAGAGTTATTGCAAAAAGATATAATATTAGTCATACTAGTTGCATTCGTAATATTTTTTGAATTGAAAATATTTTAATAAAAAGCGGAATTTTTAATTTACCTGGAAAAAAAGATTTAACAAAAAATAAAGGTACTAATAATAATTTGTTAGCTATTGATGCTACTGAAACTCCAATTGAAAGAATTAAAAAAAACTAAAATTACTTTTTTCAGGTAAAAAGAAACATCATTCTCTCAAATCCCAAATAATTATTGATATTTCCAATGGAAAAATTATTTCAACTGCTTTTTGTTTTGGAAGCATTCATTATTTTAAATTGCTTCTAAAATCTAAAACTTTTATTCATCCAGAAAAACAAGTTTTTGTTGATTCAGGTTATCAAGGTATACAAAATATTCATAAAAATACATTTTTGCCATTTAAAAAAAGTAAATACAATCAATTAACACCAATTCAAAAAGAATACAATAAAACTTTAAGTAAAATTAGAATTAAAATTGAACACGTATTTGCTAAACTAAAACGTTTTAAAATTTTAAGTTTAAAATATCGCAATAAAATACGAAGATTTGCATTAAGATTTAATTTAATAGCATGAATATATAATTTTGAATTACCTTAGTTTTGCACCAAGTCTATTATAATTTTTCCCAAATTATTTATTATTAATTATTGAAAAAATAATGTTTATTTTTTCTTTTTTAATATAAATTTTAGAAATAAAATTTATTTTTTTTATTTCTAAAAAAGTTGATTTTAAGTGTTTTAAATAGTTTTGTATTAAAAACAATAACTTAAGAATAACCTAGCAAGATAAAATGATGTTAAAATTAACTTGTAATATAAGTCATTCGAGAATTGTAGGGGATAGTATGAAATATATAGTTAATTTAAATGTTCGTTCTAATTATTCATTTCTTTCATCAACTATTAAAATAAGTGATTATATTGAATTTGCTAAAAAAAATAATTTAAAAGTTCTATCTTTAGTAGATAAAAATATAATGTATGGTGCTTATGAATTTTGTAATTTATGTATAGAGAATGATATTAAACCATTAATTGGTTTAAATTGCGTTTGAGAAAGTGCTACTGATAAAGTTGAATTAACTATTATGGCAACTTCATATGCTGGTTATCAAAGATTAATAGAGCTTTCTACTATTATTAGTACTAATAATAATATTGTTACTACTAATAATGTAAAAAAATATCTTAATCAAACACGTGAAGTTTTAGTTATTATTCATGCTAATAATAAAAATATTAGATATATTAAAAATAATTATGATATTTTAAATTCAACAGGTCATGAATTAGTTTATTTTGGTTTAATACCTAGTGATATGGATAATATTACTTTATTAAAATCGATTACATCTAATATTATTCCAATTGATTTGGTTTTATATTTAGATGAAAAACAACATCGTACTTATCAAATTTTACAAGCTATTAAAGAACAAAAAACATTAAAATCAGAAGATTTATCAAAAAGTAATGAGTTTTTATATAAAACTAAACAAGATTTAATGCAACATTATCCAAATGAAATTATTGAAAATATTGAAAAGGTTATTTGACTATGTAATTTAAAATTTCCTAAAAATAAGCCAAATAGTGCAGAATTAAGTTTACCAAAATTTACTTGCCCTAATAATCTTACTAGTAATTTATATTTGCAAGAATTATGTAAACAGGGATTAGAAGCGCATTTTCAAAGTCGTGAAATTCCTGAAACATACGTTAAAAGAGTTTTATATGAATTACAAGTAATTAATGAAATGGGTTTTGCTGATTATTTTTTAATTGTTAATGATTATGTTAAATTTGCAAAAAGCAAGAATATAATGGTTGGACCAGGTAGAGGAAGTGTTGCTGGTAGTTTAGTAGCATATGTTTTAGGAATTACTGGTGTTGATCCTATTGCTTATAATTTAATTTTTGAAAGATTTTTAAATCCAGAACGAATATCATTACCAGACATGGATATCGATTTTGAAGATACAAGAAGAGATGAGGTTATTAATTATATTCATAAAAAATATGGCAAAGAACATGTTGCATATATTGTTACTTTTCAAACAATTGCTAGTAAAATGGCAATTCGTGATTTGGGAAGAGTTTTTCAAATTAATATTGAAGATATTAATGAAATGACAAAATTAATACCAATTCAATATAATTTTGAAATAGATATGGCTATTAAACAATCACCAAAATTAGCATGATATGCAAATAAGTATCCTTTATTGTTTACTTTAACCAAAGAAATTCTTGGTTTTCCACGACAAACTAGTACTCATGCAGCAGGAATCGTTATTACAAGAGCACCGTTAGTTACGGCTATTCCATTACAACTAGGATTTCAAGGTATTTATCAAACGCAATTTCCAATGCAAACCCTAGAAGCTCTTGGTTTAATAAAAATGGATATTTTAGGATTACGTAATTTAACTATTTTGCAAAATATTTTACAACAAGTAAGCAAACATTATTTTTTAAATTTAAAATTATCTCAAATTCCTTTAAATGATGAAAAAAGTTTTAACATTATTAAAAATGGTGATACAACCGGTATTTTTCAATTGGAATCTTCAGGAATGCGTCAAATTTTAATTAAAATGAAAGTTGATAACTTAGAAGATATTATTGCTAGTTCTTCTTTATTTCGTCCTGGACCACAAGAGTACATTCAAGATTATATTAATCGTAAATTAGGAAAACAAAAAGTTACGTATATTCATGAAGATTTAAAACCTTATTTAGCATCAACTTATGGCATTATTATTTATCAAGAACAAATATTATTAATTTTACAGAAAATTGCTGGTTATTCATTAGGAAAAGCTGATTTAATTCGTCGTGCAATTAGTAAAAAAGATACTACAGTTATGAAAGAACAAGCAAACTCATTTATTAAAAGTGCTGTTAATAGAGGTTATTCACCAAGAGTTGTTAAGAAAATATGAGAAGATATTGAAAAATTTGCTGGTTATGGATTTAATCGATCTCATGCTGTCGCTTATTCATTAATTAGTTATTATTTAGTTTATTTAAAAGCAAATTATCCATTGGCATTTATGGTGTCGTTATTAAGTAGTGTTATTGGTAATGATCAAAAAATGTTACAATATTTGAATGAATGTCAAAAATATCAAATTAAAGTTTTACCACCATCAATTCAATTTTCTGGCATTGATTTTTTAATTGATGGTGCTAAAAAAGCTATTCGTTATAGTTTACAAGCAATTAAGCAAATGAGTCAAGGTAGTTGTAGTAATCTTATTAAAGAACGTACTAGTAATGGATTTTTTCAAGATTTTTTTAACTTTTGTGCTCGGGCAATATTTATTGGTTTGAATCGTAAAAACATTGAACATTTAATTGCTGCTGGTGCGTTAGATGATATTCAATCAAATCGAACAATGTTATTATTAAACTTGGATGCTGCATTAGAATATGCAAATATGGTGCGGGTAAAAGATGAAACTAGTGGCGAATTATCATTAAATTTTAATTTAATTTCTAAACCAATTATGTTACAAAGAGAAGATGATTGAAATAATAATAGTATTAATGAACATCGTGCATTAGGACTTTATTTAAAATATAATCCTAAATTACTATGAAAAGAGCAATTAGATCCTCATAATAAAGCTATTGATTTAGCATATATTAATAATTATGTTGATCAACATGTTAGAGTATATGGAGTTATCAATAATATTAGAGTAATTAAAACTAAAACTAAAAAATTAATGGCTTTTTTTGAAATGCAAAATGATAGTAATGTTATTGAAGTAACGGTTTTTGAAAAGTTATATCAAATATACCAAGAATATTTACAAGTTAATAAAGTAATTTTAATGGAAGGAAAGGTAGAAATTTATAATGATAATATTCAATTAATTTTATCAAGAGTAATTAAAAATTTATAGTAAGCATATAATTTTATCTATGCTTACTATATTAAATAATAAATATAATCAATAGTTTTTAAATTTCTTACTTTAATTTCTAATAATAAATAAAAAATTAATGAACATAGTAATTATTAATAATTTCACAATTTTCAATAGCATCTCAAAAGTTATTATCTGCTTTTTTTATTTTTAAATAAATATTTAAAAAGATTAGTAATATAGTTATAAATAATAAAATTGGACTTAAAATTATAGCAAAAACAATTCCAATTTTTAGTTGTACTAATGATTTAAGATTATAGTTTTCAACAATATTTTGGAAGAGGTAATATTTACAAAAATATAATTTATTATTAGTTAACATATAAATTAGACCATGTTCTTTTATTAAATTAAAACCATTTTCTTTTGTTATTATTTCTTGTTTTCGATAATAATTATAGAAAGAAGGAATATATTTTATATCATTTTTTATGTTAAAAAAATTTATTAAGGTTAAAGATGTAAATATAACCAAAATAGTTAAAATAAATAGTGATAGTGTTATTTTTTATTTTTTTGTTAATCATTTAAATTTTATTTAATTTTATTTTGTTAGGAAAGTATTATAATATATTTTTTAGGCTTTTATCCCTTTATGTACTATTTTTAAATTTTATCACATAAATGGAGATAACAGCCTACCTAGGAAATTATCCTCGCATGTATTTAAATCAAACACAAAATTACAGTTTCAAAACTAGGTATGTTATTGAATTTATATGCTGATTCTTTTACTACACCTTTAAAATCAGGATCATAGTTAGCTTGCTCTGTTACTAAAATAATTTCATAACCGCATTGTTCTTTTAATTTTCAAAAAAACTCTTGATGAAATAAAAAAAATAATCAACCTGGCCTAAAATTTGATTTTATTTAATTTTGGGATTTATTTTTTTTACAAACTGAAATATAATGCTTCAGATTTTGCATAAGGTGATATTTTATAATGTTGGTATTTAAATTTTCATAAATTGAGGTAATTTTGAATATTGGTAAATCCAATGCCATGATAATGAGTAATAAATTCTTTTAAACTTGATTGTATTTTACTGATATTACTTAAATTTTTATAATTTAATTCTTTATTTTCTTTTGATTTAAATTTCTTGAGAGTACATTTTGTTTGTTTAGCTACTGTATCATATAGTATTTGCATATCACAAACTATAATTGATTTTTCTTCGATAAGCTTAGATGTTAAATTTTCTTGTACTCATTTTTTTGTTAATCTTTTAGTATTTGTTGTTTGAGCATAAATATTTTTATTTTCATCAATTGCCATTTCAATACAACAGTTTAAATCTTTAGCATTTTCTTCAATTCATTTTTTTCTTGGATCATCTGGATTTTTGAAATTTCCTTTGTGAATTTCTTTGATAAAAGTTTCATCAATTTCAATTCTACCTTTTAATTTTGTGAATGGTTTTTGTGTTTTTGCTAATTGTGATGATTTCATAAATTTTTGACGATTAAATCATGCTGATGTTTTTGAAATTTTAGCAAATTGAGAAATAGTATAAGCAGATTGACCTAACAATGACAATCAAATTATTCAATCTCATTGTTCATGAGATAAATGACTTCAATGTAAAAAATGATTTCTTAAAGCATCAAAGCTACTTTTACAATCTTTGCATAAATATTTTTGCTTATTATTCTTAAAACCATTTTTTACACATAAATAAGATTTACAATTTGGACATTGAATTCCTTTTTCTTTAAATTTTTTATCAATTGCATCTAATTTTTCTTTTTTCTCAATTTGTTTAATTCTATTTTTAAAATGTCTAATAATTTTTATAAATTCTTCATCTTTTTTGTTTTTTAAAACATCAATTAATTCATTATTAGTCACAAAAAATCACCCCTGATATAAAAATATTACTTTTAATTTAAAATTAAAAGTAATATCAAGATTTTTTGTGAAAATTAAAACATTGTTCTAAAATTGGTTTAACTCATTAACGACTAGTACCGTGTAGATTAGAAAATACAATTTTAAAGTTACGATTTTTAACTTGTGGATAAAACTGTAAATTTTTAATATCGTCACGATAATTATCTTCTACTGTTGAAGGCACTTCTTTAATTAGGTTAGTATCATAATCGAATGTTAATTGAAAATCATCAGGCAATTGTTCCGTTTTATTGCTAATTATATTGGTAACATTAGGAAGAAATTGACAGCCATATTGATCATAAATTTTATAACCATTATATTCAGGAGGATTATGACTGGCTGTAATAACAATTCCAGCAAGAGCATTAACTTTTCTAATACTATATGAAAGTACTGGTGTTGGTTTTAAATCATTATTTTTAAATAAAAAAACAGGAATTTTATGTTTAGCTAAAGTTTTTGCTGTTAACATTGTAAATTCTGCTGAAAAGTGACGATTATCATGAGCAATAATAACACCACGAAGTAAGTCTTTTTCAGAAAAGGCAGATTTTAAATATTGAATAAATGCGACAGTTGCCTTCATAATAATAATTTCATTAATTCTGCCGGTACCAACTCCAGTAATACCACGCATGCCAGCTCTACCAAATTCTAAAGTTGTAGTAAAAGCATCTTCAATTTCACTTTTAGACATTGTAGTTAATTGTTTTTTTAAGTGTTGCGGTAAGTTTTGCTTTTTTCAAATCTCATATGTTTTTAGTATATTCATTATTATTTCTCCTTTATAATAAAAAATTAAGTTTATAGGTAAATCATACTATAAAATAAGAAGAAAATAAATTTTAGTAGTTAATCTAAACATAAACTTTGAATTAAATAATAAAAAATAAAATTATTAAAAATTTCAATTTCAATCTTTAATAATTTTATTTTATTTTTATATTGATTGTGAATTGGTTTTATTTAGAATTGTTGTTGGTTGTTTGTCATTTTTAATAGAATTTATTGCTTTAATGTTTATTTTTTTATTTGGTTCTGAACTTTTAATTAGTGTATATAATGGTACTTGTTTGTTATCTTTATTAAGATACTGATCACTAGTAATAGTACCAACAAGTTTTTCATTATTATTTAGTAATATTTCAGTAAGAGATGTTGTTATTGGTAATTGTGGTTTAATTTTTCTTGAATTTGTTGTTGTTTTTTCTTTTTCTGTTATAAGATTTTCTGATTTTTTACTATATAGCACTTCTAAATATCTCCTTTTTCAAATTAAAAAATAAACATTAAAGCAATAAATTCTTTTAATTTTCAAAAAAACTCTTGATGAAATAAAAAAAATCATCAACCTGGCCTAAAATTTGATTTTATTTAATTTTGGGATTTATTTTTTTTACAAACTGAAATATAATGCTTCAGATTTTGCATAAGGTGATATTTTATAATGTTGGTATTTAAATTTTCATAAATTGAGGTAATTTTGAATATTGGTAAATCCAATGCCATGATAATGAGTAATAAATTCTTTTAAACTTGATTGTATTTTACTGATATTACTTAAATTTTTATAATTTAATTCTTTATTATCTTTTGATTTAAATTTCTTGAGAGTACATTTTGTTTGTTTAGCTACTGTATCATATAGTATTTGCATATCACAAACTATAATTGATTTTTCTTTGATAAGCTTAGATGTTAAATTTTCTTGTACTCATTTTTTTGTTAATCTTTTAGTATTTGTTGTTTGAGCATAAATATTTTTATTTTAATAAATTGCCATTTCAATACAACAGTTTAAATCTTTAGCATTTTCTTCAATAGACTTGGTGCAAAACCTTTAATTTTAACAATTTAACGATTATTATTAATAGTAAAGGTGATAGTTATTATGTTGAAAAAATATAAAGATGATCAAGAATTTTATAGTTTAGTCGGCATAAAGCCACAAACATTTTATAAAATGCTTGAAATTTTAAAAATTGCTGAGTCTAAACAAAAATATTATGGTGGTAGAAAAAATAAAATTGTAATTGAAGAGCGTTTATTAATGACTTTAGAATATTGAAAAGACTATAGTAGTTATAGAGTTATTGCAAAAAGATATAATATTAGTCATACTAGTTGCATTCGTAATATTTTTTGAATTGAAAATATTTTAATAAAAAGCGGAATTTTTAATTTAACTGGAAAAAAAGATTTAACAAAAAATAAAGGTACTAATAATAATTTGTTAGCTATTGATGCTACTGAAACTCCAATTGAAAGAATTAAAAAAACTAAAATTACTTTTTTCAGGTAAAAAGAAACATCATTCTCTCAAATCCCAAATAATTATTGATATTTCCAATGGAAAAATTATTTCAACCGCTTTTTGTTTTGGAAGCATTCATGATTTTAAATTGCTTCTAAAATCTAAAAATTTTATTCATCCAGAAAAACAAGTTTTTGTTGATTCAGGTTATCAAGGTATACAAAATATTCATAAAAATAAATTTTTGCCATTTAAAAAAAGTAAATACAATCAATTAACACCAATTCAAAAAGAATACAATAAAACTTTAAGTAAAATTAGAATTAAAATTGAACACGTATTTGCTAAACTAAAACGTTTTAAAATTTTAAGTTTAAAATATCGCAATAAAATACGAAGATTTGCATTAAGATTTAATTTAATAGCAGGAATATATAATTTTTAATTACCTTAGTTTTGCACCAAGTCTATTCTGTTGTTGCTATTATTGATTCAATACTCAGATACTTATACATTGCGCTAATTCCTTTCTTTTCTTAATTAGACTTGGTGCAAAACCTTTAATTTTAACAATTTAACGATTATTATTAATATTAAAGGTGATAGTTATTATGTTGAAAAAATATAAAGATGATCAAGAATTTTATAATTTAGTCGGCATAAAGCCACAAACATTTTATAAAATGCTTGAAATTTTAAAAATTGCTGAGTCTAAACAAAAATATTATGGTGGTAGAAAAAATAAAATTGTAATTGAAGAGCGTTTATTAATGACTTTAGAATATTGAAAAGACTATAGTAGTTATAGAGTTATTGCAAAAAGATATAATATTAGTCATACTAGTTGCATTCGTAATATTTTTTGAATTGAAAATATTTTAATAAAAAGCGGAATTTTTAATCGGACTTCTCCCCGCATGTACTTGTGGAGGAAACAATGAAATTGAATGAGTTCAACAATATATTTCAAACAGAAAAAGATTGTTTGAAATATATAGCAAGTTTGAAGGAAAACAAATGTATGAGGTGTTCTTGAACAAATTTGAATACTTCTGATTTAAGAAGAATAAGATGTTTGAAATGTCATCAAACATTTAGTATTCTTCATGACACCATTTTTTACAAGTCACAAACACCTTTGACATCTTGGTTTTATCTCATCTTTAGATGAATAAACACCAAACATGGAATTCCATCAACTGATGTTGCAAAAGAATTGGGAGTAACTTTGAAAACTTCTTGAAGAATGGGTCATAAAATCCGAAGTGCAATTGCAAAACAAGAACCTCAATTCATTGTTGAGGGCATAGTGCAAATGGATGAAATGTATCTTTCACATATGGGTTTTAAAAAACAAGGAAGATCCTTAAAAAATAAAACTTTGATTGTTGGGATTTATGAAAAAACAACCAATAATTTAATTGTGAAAGTGTTGAAAAATGCAAATCAAAAAAATCTTTTGCAATTTGCAAGAAACCACATTTCTTCAAAGTGTGATGTACATACTGATTCTTGAAAAGGATATCGCCATTTTAAATCAGTTTTCACTAAGCATGAAACAGTTAACCATCAAGATGGCTATGTTTCAAAAACTGGTGTAAACATAAACCAGATTGAATCGGCATGAAAGCACATCAGACGAACATTTAAAACACATATCAAAGTTGAAAAACATCATGTTCATTTATATGCAAAAGAATCGGCATATAAATTCAACAATATACCTAGTTTTGAAACTGTAATGTTATGTTTGATTTAAAAATGTGGGGAGAAGTCCGTAGATAGGCTTTTCTCAGCATTTATGTGATAAAATTTAAAAATAGTACATAAAGGGAGAAAAGCCTTTTTAATTTACCTGAAAAAAAAGATTTAACAAAAAATAAAGGTACTAATAATAATTTGTTAGCTATTGATGCTACTGAAACTCCAATTGAAAGAATTAAAAAAAAACTAAAATTAATTTTTTCAGGTAAAAAGAAACATCATTCTCTCAAATCCCAAATAATTATTGATATTTCCAATGTAAAAATTATTTCAACTGCTTTTTGTTTTGGAAGCATTCATGATTTTAAATTGCTTCTAAAATCTAAAACTTTTATTCATCCAGAAAAACAAGTTTTTGTTGATTCGGGTTATCGAGGTATACAAAATATTCATAAAAATAAATTTTTGCCATTTAAAAAAAGTAAATACAATCAATTAACACCAATTCAAAAAGAATACAATAAAACTTTAAGTAAAATTAGAATTAAAATTGAACACGTATTTGCTAAACTAAAACGTTTTAAAATTTTAAGTTTAAAATATCGCAATAAAATACGAAGATTTGCATTAAGATTTAATTTAATAGCAGGAATATATAATTTTGAATTACCTTAGTTTTGCACCAAGTCTATTCTTTTATTGCTATTATTGATTCAATACTCAGATACTTATACATTGCGCTAATTCCTTTCTTTTCTTAATTATAGAACTAACACAATTTAATTTTTATATAAGTGTCCTTTTTAATTTTACAATTAAAGAAATAATAATGGTATTTTAAGAAGATATTTACCAAAATCTACAGATCTATCTTCATATAAACAAAAAGATTTAAATTTTATAGCATTTCAAATTAATTCTACACCCAGAAAATCGTTTTAATTTTCACAAAAAATCTTGATATTACTTTTAATTTTAAATTAAAAGTAATATTTTTATATCAGGGGTGATTTTTTGTGACTAATAATGAATTAATTGATGTTTTAAAAAACAAAAAAGATGAAGAATTTATAAAAATTATTAGACATTTTAAAAATAGAATTAAACAAATTGAGAAAAAAGAAAAATTAGATGCAATTGATAAAAAATTTAAAGAAAAAGGAATTCAATGTCCAAATTGTAAATCTTATTGATGTGTAAAAAATGGTTTTAAGAATAATAAGCAAAAATATTTATGCAAAGATTGTAAAAGTAGCTTTGATGCTTTAAGAAATCATTTTTTACATTAGACTTGGTGCAAAACCTTTAATTTTAACAATTTAACGATTATTATTAATATTAAAGGTGATAGTTATTATGTTGAAAAAATATAAAGATGATCAAGAATTTTATAATTTAGTCGGCATAAAGCCACAAACATTTTATAAAATGCTTGAAATTTTAAAAATTGCTGAGTCTAAACAAAAATATTGTGGTGGTAGAAAAAATAAAATTGTAATTGAAGAGCGTTTATTAATGACTTTAGAATATTGAAAAGACTATAGTAGTTATAGAGTTATTGCAAAAAGATATAATATTAGTCATACTAGTTGCATTCGTAATATTTTTTGAATTGAAAATATTTTAATAAAAAGCGGAATTTTTAATTTACCTGGAAAAAAAGATTTAACAAAAAATAAAGGTACTAATAATAATTTGTTAGCTATTGATGCTACTGAAACTCCAATTGAAAGAATTAAAAAAAACTAAAATTACTTTTTTCAGGTAAAAAGAAACATCATTCTCTCAAATCCCAAATAATTATTGATATTTCCAATGGAAAAATTATTTCAACTGCTTTTTGTTTTGGAAGCATTCATGATTTTAAATTGCTTCTAAAATCTAAAACTTTTATTCATCCAGAAAAACAAGTTTTTGTTGATTCAGGTTATCAATGTATACAAAATATTCATAAAAATACATTTTTGCCATTTAAAAAAAGTAAATACAATCCATTAACACCAATTCAAAAACAATACAATAAAACTTTAAGTAAAATTAGAATTAAAATTGAACACGTATTTGCTAAACTAAAACGTTTTAAAATTTTAAGTTTAAAATATCGCAATAAAATACGAAGATTTGCATTAAGATTTAATTTAATAGCAGGAATATATAATTTTGAATTACCTTAGTTTTGCACCAAGTCTATTATATTTATTATTGTAAAAATTGTATTAAAAATTAATCAAATTTTTTAAAAAGGTGGTGAATATTATGTTAGGTAGATTTTTTAGAAAAGATAAAAGTAATATTAGTGATAATCAAAATGAAAAAGTAAAATTTTTAACTAATAAAAATAAAAGTACTCATGCTTCAATTTTAAATTATTTTGGTTTTAATGATTTTAATCACGAAACTTATTTCACTGATTTTGTAGCAGAAAATAATGCTAATTTATATAATGCTCCATTAGACATTAATAATGAAACTATTAAACAATATTTAATTAAACAAGAGTTTTATAGAAAAAATTGAAATTCTATTTTTAAATTAAGTAAATTAGGAATTAGTGGTTATTTAATTTTTATTGCTAATGATGACTTATATTTTCAAGTAGTAGATATACAACAAAGAGTTTATGATATTACTGGTAAATTAATTCAATGTACTATTTTTTATGATAGTTATCAACAAAATGCACAAACGGTAAGATTATTTGAAATTTATACATTAAATAATGAACAAGTAACTATTAATCGTGCAATTTATAGTATTAATGATAATAAAAAACAATTTACATTATCTTTTAAAGAATAGACTTGGTGCAAAACTAAGGTAATTCAAAATTATATATTCCTGCTATTAAATTAAATCTTAATGCAAATCTTCGTATTTTATTGCGATATTTTAAACTTAAAATTTTAAAACGTTTTAGTTTAGCAAATACGTGTTCAATTTTAATTCTAATTTTACTTAAAGTTTTATTGTATTCTTTTTGAATTGGTGTTAACTGATTGTATTTACTTTTTTTAAATGGCAAAAATGTATTTTTATGAATATTTTGTATACCTTGATAACCTGAATCAACAAAAACTTGTTTTTCTGGATGAATAAAAGTTTTAGATTTTAGAAGCAATTTAAAATCATGAATGCTTCCAAAACAAAAAGCAGTTGAAATAATTTTTCCATTGGAAATATCAATAATTATTTGAGATTTGAGAGAATGATGTTTCTTTTTACCTGAAAAAAGTAATTTTAGTTTTTTTTAATTCTTTCAATTGGAGTTTCAGTAGCATCAATAGCTAACAAATTATTATTAGTACCTTTATTTTTTGTTAAATCTTTTTTTCCAGGTAAATTAAAAATTCCGCTTTTTATTAAAATATTTTTAATTCAAAAAATATTACGAATGCAACTAGTATGACTAATATTATATCTTTTTGCAATAACTCTATAACTACTATAGTCTTTTCAATATTCTAAAGTCATTAATAAACGCTCTTCAATTACAATTTTATTTTTTCTACCACCATAATATTTTGTTTAGACTCAGCAATTTTTAAAATTTCAAGCATTTTATAAAATGTTTGTGGCTTTATGCCGACTAAACTATAAAATTCTTGATCATCTTTATATTTTTTCAACATAATAACTATCACCTTTAATATTAATAATAATCGTTAAATTGTTAAAATTAAAGGTTTTGCACCAAGTCTATTCTTTTATTGCTATTATTGATTCAATACTCAGATACTTATACATTGCGCTAATTCCTTTCTTTTCTGAATTATAGAACTAACACAATTTAATTTTTATATAAGTGTCCTTTTTAATTTTACAATTAAAGAGGTAAAAAGAAACATCATTCTCTCAAATCCCAAATAATTATTGATATTTCCAATGGAAAAATTATTTCAACTGCTTTTTGTTTTGGAAGCATTCATGATTTTAAATTGCTTCTAAAATCTAAAACTTTTATTCATCCAGAAAAACAAGTTTTTGTTGATTCAGGTTATCAAGGTATACAAAATATTCATAAAAATACATTTTTGCCATTTAAAAAAAGTAAATACAATCAATTAACACCAATTCAAAAAGAATACAATAAAACTTTAAGTAAAATTAGAATTAAAATTGAACACGTATTTGCTAAACTAAAACGTTTTAAAATTTTAAGTTTAAAATATCGCAATAAAATACGAAGATTTGCATTAAGATTTAATTTAATAGCAGGAATATATAATTTTGAATTACCTTAGTTTTGCACCAAGTCTAATGTCAAAATTTATTGTGCAGATCCTGGTAAACCTTGCCAAAGGGGTTTAAATGAAAATAATAATGGTATTTTAAGAAGATATTTACCAAAATCTACAGATCTATCTTCATATAAACAAAAAGATTTAAATTTTATAGCATTTCAAATTAATTCTAAACCCAGAAAATCGCTCTCTTATAAAAGACCAATAGATTTAATACAATTATTTTAAAAAACTGTCCCATTTATATTTACAACTCAGGTAACGTGTTTAAAACAAATCGAATGGGTTTTGATGAAAATAACTTATTGAGAAAAGGCGAAAATAAATCTCACAAACAAAAAGAAACTAGGGGCAAAATTAATAATTGTAAGTCTATTCATGAAAGAAATTTAATCATTCCTAATATTAAAAATATACAAGAATTTGGTCATTTAGAAGGTGATACTATCATTGGCAAAGATCATAAAAGTTCTATTATTACTTTGGGCTGATGGTAATGTTTAGTAATCTGTGTAACTTACAAAAATAACTATGTTTAATTAATTCTAGTAAATATAATTAAATGACTAGAAAGAGTTAGTTACAAATGGTTAAAAAACAAAACATTAATAATAATGATCCAATATCACAAGCAGTAGATTTATTACTAGAAAATACTGAAGATTTAACAACAGTTTTTAAAGAAGGAGGTTTATATAAAGAATTAACAAAAAGATTAGTGGAAAAAATGTTGAATTCTGAAATGCAAAATTATTTAGGATATGAAAAAAATCAACATAGTAATAGTGAAAATGCTCGTAATGGCATAACTTCAAAAAAATTAATAACTCAAGAAGATAAAATTGAAATTGATGTACCATGAGATCGTAATAGTAATTTTACTCCTGTAATAGTGCCAAAAAGACAAAGAAGATTTGATGGTTTTGAACAACAAGTTCTTTCACTATATGCAAAAGGTATGACAGTATCTGACATTAGAATGCAGTTGCAAGAGTTATATCATGGTGCAGATATTAGTGAAAGTGTTATTAGTCAAATTACTGATGATGTTATTGATGATGTCAAAGCATGGCAAAATCGGCCATTAGAAAGTATTTATCCGATTGTTTATTTTGATTGTATAGTAGTTAGAGTACGACAAGATAAACGGATTATTAACAAATCAGTTTATATAGCACTAGGAGTTGATTTATAAGGTAAAAAAGATGTTTTAGGTTTATGAATTAGTGAAAATGAAGGTTCTAAATTTTGATTATCTAATTTTACAGAAATGAAAAATCGAGGCTTAAATGATATTCTTATTGCTTGTAGGGATAATTTAACAGGCATGTCAGAAGCAATACAATCAGTTTATCCTAAAACCGAACATCAATTATGCATAGTTCATCAAATTAGAAATAGTTTAAAATATGTTTCATACAAACATTGAAAATCTCTAGTTACAGATTTAAAACCAATTTATAGTGCATGTAGTGAAGAACAAGCAATGCAAGCTTTAGAATCGTTTGAAAATAAATGAAATAAACAATATCCTCAAATTACTAAATCTTGATATAAAAATTGAGATAATTTAATGGTTTTTATTAGTTATCCACCAGAAATTAAAAGAGTAATTTATACTACAAATGCTATTGAATCTGTTAATAGTCAATTACGAAAAGTTATTAGAAATAAAAAAGTTTTTCCTAACGATATGGCAGTTTTCAAAATATTTTACTTAGCAATTGAAAATATAACAAAAAAATGAACAATGCCTATTCAAAATTGAAATACAGCAATTGCTCATTTTATGATAAAATTTGAAGACAGAATTAATCTAAACTAGTACCTTGTAAAACAAAGATACACAGATTACATAAAAGCCTCTGGCTGATATATGATCAAAAACCACAATTCCTTTAGTAACTAAAAATCATAAATCAGAAAATATTACGAAAAGTATAATAAAATTTATTTCAAAGTTACAAAAAGGAACAGTTAAAACCATTACTTTTGATCGTGGTAAAGAATTTAGTAAATGAAGATTAATCGAAAAAATTTTTTAATTTTCAAAAAAACTCTTGATGAAATAAAAAAAATCATCAACCTGGCCTAAAATTTGATTTTATTTAATTTTGGGATTTATTTTTTGGCTTTTATCCCTTTATGTACTATTTTTAAATTTTATCACATAAATGGAGATAAAAGCCTACCTAGGAAATTATCCCCGCATGTATTTAAATCAAACACAAAATTACAGTTTCAAAACTAGGTATGTTATTGAATTTATATGCTGATTCTTTTGCATATAAATGAATATTGTGCTTTGAAACTCTTATGTGTGTTCGGAAAGTTCGTCGGATGTGCTTTCATGCTGATTCAATCTGGTTTGTGTTTACACCTGTTGGTGACACATACCCAACTTCATGATTTACGATTTCATGTTTGGGATAGAAGTTTTTGAAACTTACATATCCCTTCCAAGAATCCGTAAATAGACAGCACTCAGTAAAAATGTGTTTCAATGCAAATCTTAAAAGTTTTTTTTCATCTGCATTTTTCAGCACCTTCACAATTAGTTTGTTGCTGGTTTTCTCATAAACTCCAACAATCAAAGTTTTATTCAACAAGGATCTTCCTTGTTTTTTAAAACCTAAATGTGAAAGATACATTTCATCCATCTGTGCTGTGCCATCAACAATGAAACCTGCATCTTGATTTCCAATTCTAGTCCTGATTTCATGACACATTCTTCAAGCTGTTTTATAGGTCACACCCAATTCCCTTGCAACATCGGTTGCTGGTATGCCATGCTTTGTGTTTATTCATCTAAAGATGAGATAAAACCAAGATGTCATTTGGGTCTGTGACTTATAAAAAATGGTTCCATAAAGAATACTAAATGTTTGGTTACAGTTCAAACATCGTATTCTTCTCAAATCAGAAGTATTCAAACTAGAAGAAGCACACCTGATGCATTTCATTATTTTCAACTTCGCTATATATTTCAAACAATCGTTTTCAGTTTGAAATATGCTATTGAATTCATTTCAATTCATTTTTTCCTCCACACCAGTACATGTGGGGATAATTTCCTATTTTTTTTACAAACTGAAATATAATGCTTCAGATTTTGCATAAGGTGATATTTTATAATGTTGGTATTTAAATTTTCATAAATTGAGGTAATTTTGAATATTGGTAAATCCAATGCCATGATAATGAGTAATAAATTCTTTTAAACTTGATTGTATTTTACTGATATTACTTAAATTTTTATAATTTAATTCTTTATTTTCTTTTGATTTAAATTTCTTGAGAGTACATTTTGTTTGTTTAGCTACTGTATCATATAGTATTTGCATATCACAAACTATAATTGATTTTTCTTCGATAAGCTTAGATGTTAAATTTTCTTGTACTCATTTTTTTGTTAATCTTTTAGTATTTGTTGTTTGAGCATAAATATTTTTATTTTCATCAATTGCCATTTCAATACAACAGTTTAAATCTTTAGCATTTTCTTCAATTCATTTTTTTCTTGGATCATCTGGATTTTTGAAATTTCCTTTATGAATTTCTTTGATAAAAGTTTCATCAATTTCAATTCTACCTTTTAATTTTGTGAATGGTTTTTGTGTTTTTGCTAATTGTGATGATTTCATAAATTTTTGACGATTAAATCATGCTGATGTTTTTGAAATTTTAGCAAATTGAGAAATAGTATAAGCAGATTGACCTAACAATGACAATCAAATTATTCAATCTCATTGTTCATGAGATAAATGACTTCAATGTAAAAAATTATTTCTTAAAGCATCAAAGCTACTTTTACAATCTTTGCATAAATATTTTTGCTTATTATTCTTAAAACCATTTTTTACACATCAATAAGATTTACAATTTGGACATTGAATTCCTTTTTCTTGAAATTTTTTATCAACTGCATCTAATTTTTCTTTTTTCTCAATTTGTTTAATTCTATTTTTAAAATGTCTAATAATTTTTATAAATTCTTCATCTTTTTTGTTTTTTAAAACATCAATTAATTCATTATTAGTCACAAAAAATCACCCCTGATATAAAAATATTACTTTTAATTTTAAATTAAAAGTAATATCAAGATTTTTTGTGAAAATTAAAAAAAAATTTGTAATGTCAAAATTTATTTTGCAGTTCCTGGTAAACCTTGCCAAAGGGGTTTAAATGAAAATAATAATGGTATTTTAAGAAGATATTTACCAAAATCTACAGATCTATCTTCATATAAAAAAAGATTTAAATTTTATAGCATTTCAAATTAATTCTACACCCAGAAAATCGCTCTCTTATAAAAGACCAATAGATTTAATACAATTATTTTAAAAAACTGTCCCATTTATATTTACAACTCAGGTGTGTTATTAATTTTTTCCCAATACCTTCTTAGATATATAATAAGAAGTAACTAAATTCTAAAGTTTTTAAAATAAAATACAATAAAAATTATTTTTAATTAACTTTATTTTTATGAATAATAATCAAATTAATAGTGTTTATTTTATAAATAAAAATAAACACTATTAAATGTTTTAATATTTTTTTAATTCTTTGATTATTTTTGATTTTAATAAAATTATGATAAGATATTTTTGTATTTATATTAGTTTTTTGCTTTTAAAGTTTTTTTTATTAATAAAATAAATAAAAGGGTTTTGGTATTTAAAAAAACTGGTGTAAATAAAAACAATTATTTAGAAAATCAATATCAAAATAATTAGAGATAAATTGTTTTTTAACTTTTTACTAGCAAATAATGAAATATTCATATTTAAAAATAAATAAATAAATGCAGTATTAGTTGGATTGTTAATCTTAAGGAATTAAAAAAATTAACTTATAATTAAACTATCAATAATTATAATATAATATTATTTAAGGTTTCTTAAATTATTTTTTGTTTTTAGGAGGAACTATGAAAATTGCTTTTGATGTAATGGGTTCAGACCATGGTAGTTTGCCCGCTATTGCTGCAGCGTTAGAAGTTATTAAAGAATTCAAAAACGTTGACATTTGTTTAGTTGGTGATGAAAAACAAATTAATGGAAACTTGCAGATTTTATTAAAAAATAAGCCATTATCATCAAGAATAACAATACTAGCAACAACCCAAGTAATAACTATGAATGATGGTCCACTCGCTGGTATTAGAATGACTGATTCTTCTATGAATCAAGCCATTCAGTTAGTTAAAAATAAAAAAACAGATGGGATTCTAACTTCTGGTTCAACTGCTGCCTATCTTGGTGCTTGTCATTTTTTATTAGGCGAAATCAAAGGCATTAAACGTCCGGCATTCATGCCAATTATGCCTACTTTAATAAAAGATCGACAAGTAGTATTATTGGATGTTGGAGCAAATATTGAAAACACTGTTGATGAATTAATTAATTTTGCATTAATGGGTCATATTTATTGTCAAACTATTCAAAATATTTCACGTCCTAAAATTGGTTTACTAAATATTGGTATTGAAGAAAGCAAAGGTCCAGCAGTAACTAAAGCAACATATGCTAAACTAAAACAATTAACACAAAAAAATGAAAAGTTAAGTTTTTTAAATTTTCACGGTAATATTGAACCACGAAATGTTTTAAGTGGTGATGTTGATATTATTATTTGTGATGGTTATTCAGGTAATATGGTTTTAAAATCAGTTGAAGGCATGGCATCATTATTATTTACATTAATTAAAAATGGTTATAAAAAAAATTTATGAACTAAATTTTTAGGTTTAATGTCAATTGGTATTTTTAAAAATATTAAAAAGACTTTTGATTATAAGAATACAGGTGGTGCTCAATTAATAGGTATTAATGGCATTGCTTTTAAAGCACATGGATCTAGTGATAAAAAATCTTATTATAGTACTTTAAAACTTTTAATTCGTGCTATTGAGCAAGATGTTACTAATAAAATAGCTAAACAAATTCAAGAATTATAATTTATAAATAAGTATTAAGGAGAAAAATATGATTAATATTGAACATATTTTAAAATCGAGTATTTTAGAAAAAATTAAATCTAATCGTAATTATCGTGAAGCATTTACTCATCGTTCTTTTTCAAACGAACATAATTTAGATTATTCATATGAGCGATTAGAATTTTTGGGTGATTCGATTTTAGGGGAAAATATTTCAATTTACATTTGACACTTATTTCCAAATAAAGATGAGGGACAATTAACAAGTTTACGTAGTAAAGCAGTTAGACAAGAAACATTGGCAGCAGTGGCAATTGCTCTAGGATTACAAGATTATTTATTTTTGGGAAATGGTGAAAAAAATACAGGTGGACAACAACGCGAAAGCATTTTATCAGATGTTTTTGAATCATTTCTTGCTGCAGTATATCTTGATTTAGGAAATAGTGCAGTGAAAAAAATCTTAGACTTAACCTTATTTGAATTAATTAAAACTAATCAGTTAGAAACAATTATTGATTATAAAACTAAATTACAAGAATTAGTACAGGCAGAAAAAAGAGATCCTATTAATTATAAAACTATAGAACAAATTAAAAAAGATAATATTACTTATTTTATTGTTCATGTGTATTTAGATAATAAAATACTAATGGGGAAAGGAGTAGGAACAAATAAAAAGAAAGCTGAGCAAGAAGCAGCAAAGTCAGCTTTAGCAAAACTGTCAAAATCTAATTTATTAATAAGTGATCATAAGAAGGGATAAACATGTTTAAATTATTACGTAATTATATTCGTGAACAAAAAAACAATTTATTACAAATGTTTGGTTTAGGTTTTTTAGTAATGATTATGATTATTGCCTTTTTATCATTAAATTTTTCTAATAATTATTTATTTGAACAATATGTTAACGATATTGCTCATAATGAATTTAATCAATATACATTTTTTTCACCAATCGAATATGTTAATTTTGATGGAAAATATAATGAAAAAGATAAAGCTGGTTCTTATTTAAATAATATTAATTATTATCAAAAAGATAATACTATTGATAAAGAAAAGATGGCAAAATCTACTTTTCAGTTAACAATACCAGATGCTACTAGACCTGATATATATCGTTTTACTTTTCATGGTGGGGACGCTAGTAGTAAAGAATATTTTGCTATTGGTAATAGTCTTTTTAATGATAATAGCCATAATTATATTGATTTTAAAATTAATATTCCTATTAATTATCCATCTTATGATATTCATAAAGCAACTATAGAACAATATGCTAATATGATTAATCAATATCTATATGATCCATTACATCCAGAAAAAAATCCAGAAAATGCAACAAATTTTATGATTACTAGTGAAGCTGCTTTACAGTTTTATAATGATAATTTTAAAGGACAATTGTCATATGCTAATCGAAACTATAGTGAAATAGATATTAAAAATGAAGCTAAGTTATATGAAATAATGTCAACGGGAATGTTATATAAAGATATTGAATGACAACATGCTGTTATGGTCCGTGATTTATTAATTACTAGTAAAAATTTTGCTTTTATTGAAACAGGACCCGAATATATTGTTAATAAAGCAATTATTGTCAAAGATGGTGGCCCAAGTTTAACAGAAAAACCATTACAAGATAATGAAATTTTAATTTACAAACATTTTGCTGAACTAAATAATTTACATATTGGTCAAAATTATGTAATTGCTGGAAAAACGTTTATTATTCGTGGTTATGCTACAAGCTCATTAGCAGCATTTGTTGGTCGTTATTTTAGTAATTCACTTGATTTAAAAAATAATACTGTCGCTTTTACTAATGGTAATACGATGCGCAAAGTTGAATCTGATTTAAAGGCATTTAGCAGTAATATTGATGATTTTTTTTAGGTATTAATCCTGATTTGGCTAAAAATATTGATTCACAAATAAACAATGAATGAATTTATAATTATCTTCATGCAACTTATAAAACACCTACTGATATAGCAAGTACAAAATATTATAATAATGGTATTGATTATAATAAAATAGTTTCACCTTTAAATATCAATAATCTTAGATTTTATACTAGTATGCAAGAATGATCTTTTAGTTCCATTAATAATAGAATTAATGTTATTGAAGAGATTTCTAGTTTATTTTTAATTTTGATTTTTATTGTGACTACTATTATTATTTTTATTACCTGAGTTGTAAATATAAATGGGACAGTTTTTTAAAATAATTGTATTAAATCTATTGGTCTTTTATAAGAGAGCGATTTTCTGGGTGTAGAATTAATTTGAAATGCTATAAAATTTAAATCTTTTTTTATATGAAGATAGATCTGTAGATTTTGGTAAATATCTTCTTAAAATACCATTATTATTTTCATTTAAACCCCTTTGGCAAGGTTTACCAGGATCTGCAAAATAAATTTTGACATTACAAATTTTTTTTTCAAAAATACAGATGATCCAAGAAAAAAATTTTAATTTTCAAAAAAACTCTTGATGAAATAAAAAAAATCATCAACCTGGCCTAAAATTTGATTTTATTTAATTTTGGGATTTATTTTTTTTACAAACTGAAATATAATGCTTCAGATTTTGCATAAGGTGATATTTTATAATGTTGGTATTTAAATTTTCATAAATTGAGGTAATTTTGAATATTGGTAAATCCAATGCCATGATAATGAGTAATAAATTCTTTTAAACTTGATTGTATTTTACTGATATTACTTAAATTTTTATAATTTAATTCTTTATTTTCTTTTGATTTAAATTTCTTGAGAGTACATTTTGTTTGTTTAGCTACTGTATCATATAGTATTTGCATATCACAAACTATAATTGATTTTTCTTCGATAAGCTTAGATGTTAAATTTTCTTGTACTCATTTTTTTGTTAATCTTTTAGTATTTGTTGTTTGAGCATAAATATTTTTATTTTCATCAATTGCCATTTCAATACAACAGTTTAAATCTTTAGCATTTTCTTCAATTCATTTTTTTCTTGGATCATCTGGATTTTTGAAATTTCCTTTATGAATTTCTTTGATAAAAGTTTCATCAATTTCAATTCTACCTTTTAATTTTGTGAATGGTTTTTGTGTTTTTGCTAATTGTGATGATTTCATAAATTTTTGACGATTAAATCATGCTGATGTTTTTGAAATTTTAGCAAATTGAGAAATAGTATAAGCAGATTGACCTAACAATGACAATCAAATTATTCAATCTCATTGTTCATTAGATAAATGACTTCAATGTAAAAAATGATTTCTTAAAGCATCAAAGCTACTTTTACAATCTTTGCATAAATATTTTTGCTTATTATTCTTAAAACCATTTTTTACACATCAATAAGATTTACAATTTGGACATTGAATTCCTTTTTCTTTAAATTTTTTATCAATTGCATCTAATTTTTCTTTTTTCTCAATTTGTTTAATTCTATTTTTAAAATGTCTAATAATTTTTATAAATTCTTCATCTTTTTTGTTTTTTAAAACATCAATTAATTCATTATTAGTCACAAAAAATCACCCCTGATATAAAAATATTACTTTTAATTTTAAATTAAAAGTAATATCAAGATTTTTTGTGAAAATTAAAAAATTTTTTCGATTAATCTTCATTTACTAAATTCTTTACCACGATCAAAAGTAATGGTTTTAACTGTTCCTTTTTGTAAATTTTAAATAAATTTTATTATACTTTTCGTAATATTTTCTGATTTATGATTTTTAGTTACTAAAGGAATTGTGGTTTTTGATCATATATCAGCCAAAGTAATAATAGAACTTTTATGATCTTTGCCAATGATAGTATCACCTTCTAAATGACCAAATTCTTGTATATTTTTAATATTAGGAATGATTAAATTTCTTTCATGAATAGACTTACAATTATTAATTTTGCCCCTAGTTTCTTTTTGTTTGTGAGATTTATTTTTGCCTTTTCTCAATAAGTTATTTTCATCAAAACCCATTCGATTTGTTTTAAACATGTTATATAAAGTTTTTGTTGAAATACTTTTTATTTTATTTTCCTTTAAAAAGTTAGCAATTATATCAAGAGCATACTTTTTAGTAATTAACAAATGATTAATACTATTAATTTCTGTTAAAGTTAAAATTATTAATTTTCTGCCTGCATTTTGTTTATTTTTTTGAAATTGATTCAATATTTCTAATGGCAATAAGTTTTTATTTAATAATCTACAAACTCTATGTACAGTTGATTTACTATAATCAACAATTTTTGCTATTTTACGAATCGAAAATCCATAATTTTTATATTAGACTTGGTGCAAAACCTTTAATTTTAACAATTTAACGATTATTATTAATATTAAAGGTGATAGTTATTATGTTGAAAAAATATAAAGATGATCAAGAATTTTATAGTTTAGTCGGCATAAAGCCACAAACATTTTATAAAATGCTTGAAATTTTAAAAATTGCTGAGTCTAAACAAAAATATTATGGTGGTAGAAAAAATAAAATTGTAATTGAAGAGCGTTTATTAATGACTTTAGAATATTGAAAAGACTATAGTAGTTATAGAGTTATTGCAAAAAGATATAATATTAGTCATACTAGTTGCATTCGTCATATTTTTTGAATTGAAAATATTTTAATAAAAAGCGGAATTTTTAATTTACCTGGAAAAAAAGATTTAACAAAAAATAAAGGTACTAATAATAATTTGTTAGCTATTGATGCTACTGAAACTCCAATTGAAAGAATTAAAAAAAACTAAAATTACTTTTTTCAGGTAAAAAGAAACATCATTCTCTCAAATCCCAAATAATTATTGATATTTCCAACGGAAAAATTATTTCAACTGCTTTTTGTTTTGGAAGCATTCATGATTTTAAATTGCTTCTAAAATCTAAAACTTTTATTCATCCAGAAAAACAAGTTTTTGTTGATTCAGGTTATCAAGGTATACAAAATATTCATAAAAATACATTTTTGCCATTTAAAAAAAGTAAATACAATCAATTAACACCAATTCAAAAAGAATACAATAAAACTTTAAGTAAAATTAGAATTAAAATTGAACACGTATTTGCTAAACTAAAACGTTTTAAAATTTTAAGTTTAAAATATCGCAATAAAATACGAAGATTTGCATTAAGATTTAATTTAATAGCAGGAATATATAATTTTGAATTACCTTAGTTTTGCACCAAGTCTAATGTCTAATAATTTTTATAAATTCTTCATCTTTTTTGTTTTTTAAAACATCAATTAATTCATTATTAGTCACAAAAAATCACCCCTGATATAAAAATATTACTTTTAATTTAAAATTAAAAGTAATATCAAGATTTTTTGTGAAAATTAAAAGAAAATTGAATGCTTAAAAAAGTTATAATCATAATCATAACTAAAAATCCTAATCCTAAAACTTGAATAATATTTTTTCTTTGTTCACGCAAATAATTGAAAAATATTTTTACCATATTCCACTAACCCCAGTTGATACTTCAAGTTAATTTTATCAACTTTAATTGTAAAATTAAAAAGGACACTTATATAAAAATTAAATTGTGTTAGTTCTATAATTAAGAAAAGAAAGGAATTAGCGCAATGTATAAGTATCTGAGTATTGAATCAATAATAGCAACAACAGAATAGACTTGGTGCAAAACTAAGGTAATTCAAAATTATATATTCCTGCTATTAAATTAAATCTTAATGCAAATCTTCCTATTTTATTGCGATATTTTAAACTTAAAATTTTAAAACGTTTTAGTTTAGCAAATACGTGTTCAATTTTAATTCTAATTTTACTTAAAGTTTTATTGTATTCTTTTTGAATTGGTGTTAATTGATTGTATTTACTTTTTTTAAATGGCAAAAATGTATTTTTATGAATATTTTGTATACCTTGATAACCTGAATCAACAAAAACTTGTTTTTCTGGATGAATAAAAGTTTTAGATTTTAGAAGCAATTTAAAATCATGAATGTTTCCAAAACAAAAAGCAGTTGAAATAATTTTTCCATTGGAAATATCAATAATTATTTGGGATTTGAGAGAATGATGTTTCTTTTTACCTGAAAAAAGTAATTTTAGTTTTTTTTAATTCTTTCAATTGGATTTTCAGTAGCATCAATAGCTAAAAAATTATTATTAGTACCTTTATTTTTTGTTAAATCTTTTTGTCCAGGTAAATTAAAAATTCCGCTTTTTATTAAAATATTTTCAATTCAAAAAATATTACGAATGCAACTAGTATGACTAATATTATATCTTTTTGCAATAACTCTATAACTACTATAGTCTTTTCAATATTCTAAAGTCATTAATAAACGCTCTTCAATTACAATTTTATTTTTTCTACCACCATAATATTTTTGTTTAGACTCAGCAATTTTTAAAATTTCAAGCATTTTATAAAATGTTTGTGGCTTTATGCCGACTAAACTATAAAATTCTTGATCATCTTTATATTTTTTCAACATAATAACTATCACCTTTAATATTAATAATAATCGTTAAATTGTTAAAATTAAAGGTTTTGCACCAAGTATATTATAAAAATAGAATTAAACAAATTGAGAAAAAAGAAAAATTAGATGCAATTGATAAAAAATTTAAAGAAAAAGGAATTCAATGTCCAAATTGTAAATCTTATTGATGTGTAAAAAATGGTTTTAAGAATAATAAGCAAAAATATTTATGCAAAGATTGTAAAAGTAGCTTTGATGCTTTAAGAAATCATTTTTTACATTGAAGTCATTTATCTCATGAACAATGAGATTGAATAATTTGATTGTCATTGTTAGGTCAATCTGCTTATACTATTTCTCAATTTGCTAAAATTTCAAAAACATCAGCATGATTTAATCGTCAAAAATTTATGAAATCATCACAATTAGCAAAAACACAAAAACCATTCACAAAATTAAAAGGTAGAATTGAAATTGATGAAACTTTTATCAAAGAAATTCATAAAGGAAATTTCAAAAATCCAGATGATCCAAGAAAAAAATGAATTGAAGAAAATGCTAAAGATTTAAACTGTTGTATTGAAATGGCAATTGATGAAAATAAAAATATTTATGCTCAAACAACAAATACTAAAAGATTAACAAAAAAATGAGTACAAGAAAATTTAACATCTAAGCTTATCGAAGAAAAATCAATTATAGTTTGTGATATGCAAATACTATATGATACAGTAGCTAAACAAACAAAATGTACTCTCAAGAAATTTAAATCAAAAGAAAATAAAGAATTAAATTATAAAAATTTAAGTAATATCAGTAAAATACAATCAAGTTTAAAAGAATTTATTACTCATTATCATGGCATTGGATTTACCAATATTCAAAATTACCTCAATAGACTTGGTGCAAAACTAAGGTAATTCAAAATTATATATTCCTGCTATTAAATTAAATCTTAATGCAAATCTTCGTATTTTATTGCGATATTTTAAACTTAAAATTTTAAAACGTTTTAGTTTAGCAAATACGTGTTCAATTTTAATTCTAATTTTACTTAAAGTTTTATTGTATTCTTTTTGAATTGGTGTTAATTGATTGTATTTACTTTTTTTAAATGGCAAAAATGTATTTTTATGAATATTTTGTATACCTTGATAACCTGAATCAACAAAAACTTGTTTTTCTGGATGAATAAAAGTTTTAGATTTTAGAAGCAATTTAAAATCATGAATGCTTCCAAAACAAAAAGCAGTTGAAATAATTTTTCCATTGGAAATATCAATAATTATTTGGGATTTGAGAGAATGATGTTTCTTTTTACCTGAAAAAAGTAAGGAAATTATCCCCACATGTACTAGTGTGGAGGAAAAAATGAATGGAAATGAATTCAATAGCATATTTCAAACTGAAAACGATTGTTTGAAATATATAGCGAAGTTGAAAATAATGAAATGCATCAGATGTGCTTCTTCTAGTTTGAATACTTCTGATTTGAGAAGAATACGATGTTTGAACTGTAACCAAACATTTAGTATTCTTTATGGAACCATTTTTTATAAGTCACAGACCCAAATGACATCTTGGTTTTATCTCATCTTTAGATGAATAAACACAAAGCATGGCATACCAGCAACCGATGTTGCAAGGGAATTGGGTGTGACCTATAAAACAGCTTGAAGAATGTGTCATGAAATCAGGACTAGAATTGGAAATCAAGATGCAGGTTTCATTGTTGATGGCAAAGCACAGATGGATGAAATGTATATTTCACATTTAGGTTTTAAAAAACAAGGAAGATCCTTGTTGAATAAAACTTTGATTGTTGGAGTTTATGAGAAAACCAGCAACAAACTAATTGTGAAGGTGCTGAAAAATGCAGATGAAAAAAAACCTTTTAAGATTTACATTGAAACACATTTTTACTGAGTGCTGTCTATTTACGGATTCTTGGAAGGGATATGTAAGTTTCAAAAACTTCTATCCCAAACATGAAATCGTAAATCATGAAGTTGGGTATGTGTCACCAACAGGTGTAAACACAAACCAGATTGAATCAGCATGAAAGCACATCCGACGAACTTTCCGAACACACATAAGAGTTTCAAAGCACAATATTCATTTATATGCAAAAGAATCAGCATATAAATTCAATAACATACCTAGTTTTGAAACTGTAATTTTGTGTTTGATTTAAATACATGTGGGGATAATTTCCTAGGTAGGCTTTTATCTCCATTTATGTGATAAAATTTAAAAATAGTACATAAAGGGATAAAAGCCAAAAGTAATTTTAGTTTTTTTTAATTCTTTCAATTGGAGTTTCAGTAGCATCAATAGCTAACAAATTATTATTAGTACCTTTATTTTTTGTTAAATCTTTTTTTCCAGGTAAATTAAAAATTCCGCTTTTTATTAAAATATTTTCAATTCAAAAAATATTACGAATGCAACTAGTATGACTAATATTATATCTTTTTGCAATAACTCTATAACTACTATAGTCTTTTCAATATTCTAAAGTCATTAATAAACGCTCTTCAATTACAATTTTATTTTTTCTACCACCATAATATTTTTGTTTAGACTCAGCAATTTTTAAAATTTCAAGCATTTTATAAAATGTTTGTGGCTTTATGCCGACTAAACTATAAAATTCTTGATCATCTTTATATTTTTTCAACATAATAACTATCACCTTTAATATTAATAATAATCGTTAAATTGTTAAAATTAAAGGTTTTGCACCCAGTCTATTATAAAATATCACCTTATGCAAAATCTGAAGCATTATATTTCAGTTTGTAAAAAAAATAAATCCAAAAATTAAATAAAATCAAATTTTAGGCCAGGTTGATGATTTTTTTTATTTCATCAAGAGTTTTTTTGAAAATTAAAATAAAATTATTGATAAACTTTTACTAGCATTCAACATAAATCGATCTTTAAGCAAAAAAGGATGTCCTTATGACAATGCTGTTGCTGAAGCAACTTTTAAAACTTTCAAAACAGAATTTATTAATGATAAAAATTTTACATCATTAATCCAATTAAAATTAGAATTATTTGATTATATCAATTGATATAACAACATACGAATTCATAGCACTTTAAACTACCTAACTCCAGTTAATTATCAAAAACAAATGTCTACCAAAAAAATAGTCCTAAAAAAGGTTGCCATTCCAATTTGACTTCCTATAACTTTTTGACAATTTAAACTTGGTTGTCCAATTTTAAAATCATTATCAAATACGATATCGTTTCAACTATTAATAAAGTAAAATTCCAAATGCTCACCATTCATTCTTCGTAAACAAACTTGTTTTAGATTTTTTTTTAATTTTCACAAAAAATATTGATATTACTTTTAATTTTAAATTAAAAGTAATATTTTTATATCAGGGGTGATTTTTTGTGACTAATAATGAATTAATTGATGTTTTAAAAAACAAAAAAGATGAAGAATTTATAACAATTATTAGACATTTTAAAAATAGAATTAAACAAATTGAGAAAAAAGAAAAATTAGATGCAATTGATAAAAAATTTAAAGAAAAAGGAATTCAATGTCCAAATTGTAAATCTTATTGATGTGTAAAAAATGGTTTTAAGAATAATAAGCAAAAATATTTATGCAAAGATTGTAAAAGTAGCTTTGATGCTTTAAGAAATCATTTTTTACATTGAAGTCATTTATCTCATGAACAATGAGATTGAATAATTTGATTGTCATTGTTAGGTCAATCTGCTTATACTATTTCTCAATTTGCTAAAATTTCAAAAACATCAGCATGATTTAATCGTCAAAAATTTATGAAATCATCACAATTAGCAAAAACACAAAAACCATTCACAAAATTAAAAGGTAGAATTGAAATTGATGAAACTTTTATCAAAGAAATTCATAAAGGAAATTTCAAAAATCCAGATGATCCAAGAAAAAAATGAATTAAAGAAAATGCTAAAGATTTAAACTGTTGTATTGAAATGGCAATTGATGAAAATAAAAATATTTATGCTCAAACAACAAATACTAAAAGATTAACAAAAAAATGAGTACAAGAAAATTTAACATCTAAGCTTATCGAAGAAAAATCAATTATAGTTTGTGATATGCAAATACTATATGATACAGTAGCTAAACAAACAAAATGTACTCTCAAGAAATTTAAATCAAAAGAAAATAAAGAATTAAATTATAAAAATTTAAGTAATATCAGTAAAATACAATCAAGTTTAAAAGAATTGATTACTCATTATCATGGCATTGGATTTACCAATATTCAAAATTACCTCAATTTATGAAAATTTAAATACCAACATTATAAAATATCACCTTATGCAAAATCTGAAGCATTATATTTAAGTTTGTAAAAAAAATAAATCCCAAAATTAAATAAAATCAAATTTTAGGCCAGGTTGATGATTTTTTTTATTTCATCAAGAGTTTTTTTGAAAATTAAAGGATTTTTTCATAATAATTCAATAATTTCTTTAGTTTCTACTTCATATGGTAAGGAATTATAAAGAGCAAATACATTATTTTGTTTAAAATAATGTGATTCATTAAATTTATTGAAAATAATTTTATTTCACTTTTGATAATTATTTTTAGAAACATTTTTTAATTTTTTTAAATAAATGGTTCTTAAACTAATTTTATCCTTAATTTCCGTTTCCATTTTTTTCACATTCTTTCTCAATTATTTTATTAATACCATTAATACCAATAAGGGCACATTTAATTCGATTACGCTGTCTTGGTACGTTTTTAAAAGCAATCATATTTTCAATTATTTTATCATTAAATTGCTTTTCTGATAACATTGCTTGATAATTAATAATAATTTCTTTTATTTGTGATATTGTTTTACCTTCAATTAAAATACAAAAAAGATCGGTTGCTGCAGTTGAAATAGCACACCCAATCCCAGTAAAGCGTGCGCTATTAATAACTTTATTTTTAATAGAAATTTCAACACGAAAATTATCAACACATGATTCATTGTTTTGATGATATGTCAAACTATTTGGTAAATTTTTAAAACCTTTATTTTTTGGATTACTATAGTGTTCAACAATTAGTTTGTGATAATAGTCTTGATTGTTATTAAAAGAATTCATTTAAAAAATCTCCTCCTTCATTAATCCCTTTTTTTAAAGCTATTACTAATAAGTCAATATCTTTTTTGCAATTGTATATGTAAAAACTAAGACGAATTGTTACTTCAGCGTTAATTATATTAGGTAATAATTTAGCACAGTAAGCTCCACTGCGTATGCATATATTTTGTGTTCCTAAAAAATTAGCAACATCTTGTGCAAATACTTTTTTAATATTAAATATTATGTTACTACTATTGCCATCAATATTATAAATTTCAATGTTATTTCCTAACTGCGCTGTTAATTGTTCAATTGCGTATTTTTTTAGTAAAATTTCATGATTTCTAATATTTTCAATACCAATGTTTAATAAATACTTAATAGCTGCACCTAGCCCAAATACACCCGCAATATTTTGTGTTCCACCTTCAAAACGATAAGGACTATCTAATAAGTTAAATTTACCATTTTCATAAATATCACCATTCATGCCTCCACCCAATATTAGTGGATCTAGCATATTTAATCATTCGTTTTTTCCTCAAAAGACACCGATTCCAGTTGGACCAAAAACTTTATGACCAGAAAATCCAAAAAAATCAATATTTCAATTTTTAACATCGGTTTTTATATGTCCTATTGATTGTGCACCATCTATTATTACTAAAATATTTTTAAAAATTCAATTATCACTTTTAACATTTTTTTTACCGTATTCTTTAATAAAATTAGTTAATGTTTCAGTATCATTTTCTATTGCTAAAGAATTATTAATATTTGCAAAAGCAACTATTCTAGTTTTAGGTGTTAAAACTTTTTTTAAATTTTCAACAGTAATGACTCCTTGTTTATTTGTTTCAATAAATTTTATTTTAATTTTTTTAGTTTGTATCAAACGATAAAATGGTAAGAGTAATGAGCTATGTTCTAAAGTGGTTAATAAAATTTCATCATTTTCTTGTAAATATTTTTCTAAGCCAAAAGCAATTTGATTATAAGCAAAAGTTGCTGAAGGACAAAAAACTATTTCGTTTTCGTTACTATTAATAAACGGACTTCTCCCCACATGTACTTGTGGAGGAAACAATGAAATTGAATGAGTTCAACAATATATTTCAAACAGAAAAAGATTGTTTGAAATATATAGCAAGTTTGAAGGAAAACAAATGTATGAGGTGTTCTTGAACAAATTTGAATACTTCTGATTTAAGAAGAATAAGATGTTTGAAATGTCATCAAACATTTAGTATTCTTCATGACACCATTTTTTACAATTCACAAACACCTTTGACATCTTGGTTTTATCTCATCTTTAGATGAATAAACACCAAACATGGAATTCCATCAACTGATGTTGCAAAAGAATTGGGAGTAACTTTGAAAACTGCTTGAAGAATGGGTCATAAAATCCGAAGTGCAATTGCAAAACAAGAACCTCAATTCATTGTTGAGGGCATAGTGCAAATGGATGAAATGTATCTTTCACATATGGGTTTTAAAAAACAAGGAAGATCCTTAAAAAATAAAACTTTGATTGTTGGGATTTATGAAAAAACAACCAATAATTTAATTGTGAAAGTGTTGAAAAATGCAAATCAAAAAAATCTTTTGCAATTTGCAAGAAACCACATTTCTTCAAAGTGTGATGTACATACTGATTCTTAAAAAGGATATCGCCATTTTAAATCAGTTTTCACTAAGCATGAAACAGTTAACCATCAAGATGGCTATGTTTCAAAAACTGGTGTAAACATAAACCAGATTGAATCGGCATGAAAGCACATCAGACGAACATTTAAAACACATATCAAAGTTGAAAAACATCATGTTCATTTATACGCAAAAGAATCGGCATATAAATTCAACAATATACCTAGTTTTGAAACTGTAATGTTATGTTTGATTTAAAAATGTGGGGAGAAGTCCGTAGATAGGCTTTTCTCAGCATTTATGTGATAAAATTTAAAAATAGTACATAAAGGGAGAAAAGCCTTAATAAATTTACTAATTGTTTTTCTAGTATCTTCAAATATATCATTTCCCTTAACAGCAAGTTGATAATCTTGACTATGTGGATTAATACAATATTTTTCATAATAATCCCTAACAGCATCAATAACTATTTGTGGTTTTAGTGAAGAAGCCGCTGTATCTAAATAAACTAAATCAGGATTATTTTTAAAAAAGGGAAAATCAGTTTTAAAGGCATTATCATTCATGTTTATTTTTTTATTCATATTTACTCCTATATCATTACACCAAATATAATATACTTATACTAATGATTATACACTTAATTTTGTGCTAATTTTCTTAAAATTAAAAAATAGACTTGGTGCAAAACCTTTAATTTTAACAATTTAACGATTATTATTAATATTAAAGGTGATAGTTATTATGTTGAAAAAATATAAAGATGATCAAGAATTTTATTTTAATTTTCAAAAAAACTCTTGATGAAATAAAAAAAATCATCAACCTGGCCTAAAATTTGATTTTATTTAATTTTGGGATTTATTTTTTTTACAAACTGAAATATAATGCTTCAGATTTTGCATAAGGTGATATTTTATAATGTTGGTATTTAAATTTTCATAAATTGAGGTAATTTTGAATATTGGTAAATCCAATGCCATGATAATGAGTAATAAATTCTTTTAAACTTGATTGTATTTTACTGATATTACTTAAATTTTTATAATTTAATTCTTTATTTTCTTTTGATTTAAATTTCTTGAGAGTACATTTTGTTTGTTTAGCTACTGTATCATATAGTATTTGCATATCACAAACTATAATTGATTTTTCTTCGATAAGCTTAGATGTTAAATTTTCTTGTACTCATTTTTTTGTTAATCTTTTAGTATTTGTTGTTTGAGCATAAATATTTTTATTTTCATCAATTGCCATTTCAATACAACAGTTTAAATCTTTAGCATTTTCTTCAATTCATTTTTTTCTTGGATCATCTGGATTTTTGAAATTTCCTTTATGAATTTCTTTGATAAAAGTTTCATCAATTTCAATTCTACCTTTTAATTTTGTGAATGGTTTTTGTGTTTTTGCTAATTGTGATGATTTCATAAATTTTTGACGATTAAATCATGCTGATGTTTTTGAAATTTTAGCAAATTGAGAAATAGTATAAGCAGATTGACCTAACAATGACAATCAAATTATTCAATCTCATTGTTCATGAGATAAATGACTTCAATGTAAAAAATGATTTCTTAAAGCATCAAAGCTACTTTTACAATCTTTGCATAAATATTTTTGCTTATTATTCTTAAAACCATTTTTTACACATCAATAAGATTTACAATTTGGACATTGAATTCCTTTTTCTTTAAATTTTTTATCAATTGCATCTAATTTTTCTTTTTTCTCAATTTGTTTAATTCTATTTTTAAAATGTCTAATAATTTTTATAAATTCTTCATCTTTTTTGTTTTTTAAAACATCAATTAATTCATTATTAGTCACAAAAAATCACCCCTGATATAAAAATATTACTTTTAATTTTAAATTAAAAGTAATATCAAGATTTTTTGTGAAAATTAAAAGAATTTTATAGTTTAGTCGGCATAAAGCCACAAACATTTTATAAAATGCTTGAAATTTTAAAAATTGCTGAGTCTAAACAAAAATATTATGGTGGTAGAAAAAATAAAATTGTAATTGAAGAGCGTTTATTAATGACTTTAGAATATTGAAAAGACTATAGTAGTTATAGAGTTATTGCAAAAATATATAATATTAGTCATACTAGTTGCATTCGTAATATTTTTTGAATTGAAAATATTTTAATAAAAAGCGGAATTTTTAATTTACCTGGAAAAAAAAGATTTAACAAAAAATAAAGGTACTAATAATAATTTGTTAGCTATTGATGCTACTGAAACTCCAATTGAAAGAATTAAAAAAAACTAAAATTACTTTTTTCAGGTAAAAAGAAACATCATTCTCTCAAATCCCAAATAATTATTGATATTTCCAATGGAAAAATTATTTCAACTGCTTTTTGTTTTGGAAGCATTCATGATTTTAAATTGCTTCTAAAATCTAAAACTTTTATTCATCCAGAAAAAAAGTTTTTGTTGATTCAGGTTATCAAGGTATACAAAATATTCATAAAAATACATTTTTGCCATTTAAAAAAAGTAAATACAATCAATTAACACCAATTCAAAAAGAATACAATAAAACTTTAAGTAAAATTAGAATTAAAATTGAACACGTATTTGCTAAACTAAAACGTTTTAAAATTTTAAGTTTAAAATATCGCAATAAAATACGAAGATTTGCATTAAGATTTAATTTAATAGCAGGAATATATAATTTTGAATTACCTTAGTTTTGCACCAAGTCTAATTTATGAAAATTTAAATACCAACATTATAAAATATCACCTTATGCAAAATCTGAAGCATTATATTTCGGTTTGTAAAAAAAATAAATCCCAAAATTAAATAAAATCAAATTTTAGGCCAGGTTGATGATTTTTTTTTATTTCATCAAGAGTTTTTTTGAAAATTAAAACAATTTTCTGATCAATATGTAGAAAATCAATATTTAAATGATATTAGTCAAAATACTAATTTTCAAGAATTAAATGAATTACCAATTGAAAAAAAAGTTTTGAAAAAGAATATAATTATTATAAAACACATTTAGGATTATGATTGGAAAATATGTCATATTATAAACAAGATGATAGTATTGATACTTTTAAATTAAATCATGCAACTTTTCAAATTGCTTTAGTTAATGCTAATACCGATACTTATCGTTTTATTTTTAATGGTAGTAGTGATTTAAGTGATTCTCATGCTAATAATTATTTACAAATTGGAAATAATATATCTACTAAATATCATCATGATTATGTTGATTTTAAACTATTAGTTCCTAATGATTATCATCAAGGTTATAACTCTTCTGAAGAATATAAAAACGCAATGCGTAATTTAATTAATAGTTATGTTTATGATGGAAAGACAAATATTAATCAAGTAAACTATTTTATTTTAAATGATAAAGCATTAAAAATTTATCAAGATGAAATTTATCATAAAATATCATACGCTAATCATGAATATAATACAATTGATATTTCTTTGCAATCACAACTATATTTTTTAATTATTAATGGCATGTTATTTCAAAATATTGAATGAAATCAATATACTTTAGTTAATGATTTATTAATGACCGGTAAATCTTTTCTCTTTACACAAACAGTTCCTAAAAATATTATTGATCCACCAATTTTAGTAGGTAATTATAAACAAAGTTTGGAAGAGTTACCATTAAAAGATAATGAAATTTTAATTTATGAACAATTTGCTAATAATAATTTAAAAATTGGTGATAAGTACAATATTGTTAATCGTACTTTTATTGTTAGAGGATTTGTTACTAGTCGAAATAGTGCTTTTATTGCCAATAATATTAGTGGATTGATGGATCCAAAAAATAAAACTGTTGCTTTTGTTAATAGTAATACAATGGTTAACATCAATAATGATTTTAAGGGTTTTATTGATAAAAATAAACAAAAAAATAGTTTTAATCCCATTTATCCTGAACGTAGTTTAAACCCATGATTATATAATAGACTTGGTGCAAAACCTTTAATTTTAACAATTTAACGATTATTATTAATATTAAAGGTGATAGTTATTATGTTGAAAAAATATAAAGATGATCAAAAATTTTATTTTAATTTTCACAAAAAATCTTGATATTACTTTTAATTGAAAATTAAAAGTAATATTTTTATATCAGGGGTGATTTTTTGTGACTAATAATGAATTAATTGATGTTTTAAAAAACAAAAAAGATGAAGAATTTATAAAAATTATTAGACATTTTAAAAATAGAATTAAACAAATTGAGAAAAAAGAAAAATTAGATGCAATTGATAAAAAATTTAAAGAAAAAGGAATTCAATGTCCAAATTGTAAATCTTATTGATGTGTAAAAAATGGTTTTAAGAATAATAAGCAAAAATATTTATGCAAAGATTGTAAAAGTAGCTTTGATGCTTTAAGAAATCATTTTTTACATTAGACTTGGTGCAAAACTAAGGTAATTCAAAATTATATATTCCTGTTATTAAATTAAATCTTAATGCAAATCTTCGTATTTTATTGCGATATTTTAAACTTAAAATTTTAAAACGTTTTAGTTTAGCAAATACGTGTTCAATTTTAATTCTAATTTTACTTAAAGTTTTATTAGACTTGGTGCAAAACCTTTAATTTTAACAATTTAACGATTATTATTAATATTAAAGGTGATAGTTATTGTGTTGAAAAAATATAAAGATGATCAAGAATTTTATAGTTTAGTCGGCATAAAGCCACAAACATTTTATAAAATGCTTGAAATTTTAAAAATTGCTGAGTCTAAACAAAAATATTATGGTGGTAGAAAAAATAAAATTGTAATTGAAGAGCGTTTATTAATGACTTTAGAATATTGAAAAGACTATAGTAGTTATAGAGTTATTGCAAAAAGATATAATATTAGTCATACTAGTTGCATTCGTAATATTTTTTTAATTGAAAATATTTTAATAAAAAGCGGAATTTTTAATTTACCCGAAAAAAAAGATTTAACAAAAAATAAAGGTACTAATAATAATTTGTTAGCTATTGATGATACTGAAACTCCAATTGAAAGAATTAAAAAAAACTAAAATTACTTTTTTCAGGTAAAAAGAAACATCATTCTCTCAAATCCCAAATAATTATTGATATTTCCAATGGAAAAATTATTTCAACTGCTTTTTGTTTTGGAAGCATTCATGATTTTAAATTGCTTCTAAAATCTAAAACTTTTATTCATCCAGAAAAACAAGTTTTTGTTGATTCAGGTTATCAAGGTATACAAAATATTCATAAAAATACATTTTTGCCATTTAAAAAAAGTAAATACAATCAATTAACACCAATTCAAAAAGAATACAATAAAACTTTAAGTAAAATTAGAATTAAAATTGAACACGTATTTGCTAAACTAAAACGTTTTAAAATTTTAAGTTTAAAATATCGCAATAAAATACGAAGATTTGCATTAAGATTTAATTTAATAGCAGGAATATATAATTTGGAATTACCTTAGTTTTGCACCAAGTCTAATATAAAAATTATGGATTTTCGATTCGTAAAATAGCAAAAATTGTTGATTATAGTAAATCAACTGTACATAGAGTTTGTAGATTATTAAATAAAAACTTATTGCCATTAGAAATATTGAATCAATTTCAAAAAAATAAACAAAATGCAGGCAGAAAATTAATAATTTTAAATTTAACAGAAATTAATAGTATTAATCATTTGTTAATTACTAAAAAGTATGCTCTTGATATAATTGCTAACTTTTTAAAGGAAAATAAAATAAAAAGTATTTCAACAAAAACTTTATATAACATGTTTAAAACAAATCGAATGGGTTTTGATGAAAATAACTTATTGAGAAAAGGCAAAAATAAATCTCACAAACAAAAAGAAACTAGGGGCAAAATTAATAATTGTAAGTCTATTCATGAAAGAAATTTAATCATTCCTAATATTAAAAATATACAAGAATTTGGTCATTTAGAAGGTGATACTATCATTGGCAAAGATCATAAAAGTTCTATTATTACTTTGGCTGATATATGATCAAAAACCACAATTCCTTTAGTAACTCAAAATCATAAATCAGAAAATATTACGAAAAGTATAATAAAATTTATTTCAAAGTTACAAAAAGGAACAGTTAAAACCATTACTTTTGATCGTGGTAAAGAATTTAGTAAATGAAGATTAATCGAAAAAATTTGTAATGTCAAAATTTATTTTGAAGATCCTGGTAAACCTTGCCAAAGGGGTTTAAATGAAAATAATAATGGTATTTTAAGAAGATATTTACCAAAATCTACAGATCTATCTTCATATAAACAAAAAGATTTAAATTTTATAGCATTTCAAATTAATTCTACACCCAGAAAATCGCTCTCTTATAAAAGACCAATAGATTTAATACAATTATTTTAAAAAACTGTCCCATTTATATTTACAACTCAGGTTTTAAAAAACAAAAAAGATGAAGAATTTATAAAAATTATTAGACGTTTTAAAAATAGAATTAAACAAATTGAGAAAAAAGAAAAATTAGATGCAATTGATAAAACATTTAAAAAAAAAGGAATTCAATTTCCAAATTGTAAATCTTATTGATGTGTAAAAAATGGTTTTAAGAACAATAAGCAAAAATATTTATGCAAAGATTGTAAAAGTAGCTTTGATGCTTTAAGCAATCATTTTTTACATTGAAGTCATTTATCTCATGAACAATGAGATTGAATAATTTGATTGTCATTGTTAGGTCAATCTGCTTATACTATTTCTCAATTTGCTAAAATTTCAAAAACATCAGCATGATTTAATCGTCAAAAATTTATGAAATCATCACAATTAGCAAAAACACAAAAACCATTCACAAAATTAAAAGGTAGAATTGAAATTGATGAAACTTTTATCAAAGAAATTCATAAAGGAAATTTCAAAAATCCAGATGATCCAAGAAAAAAATGAATTGAAGAAAATGCTAAAGATTTAAACTGTTGTATTGAAATGGCAATTGATGAAAATAAAAATATTTATGCTCAAACAACAAATACTAAAAGATTAACAAAAAAATGAGTACAAGAAAATTTAACATCTAAGCTTATCGAAGAAAAATCAATTATAGTTTGTGATATGCAAATACTATATGATACAGTAGCTAAACAAACAAAATGTACTCTCAAGAAATTTAAATCAAAAGAAAATAAAGAATTAAATTATAAAAATTTAAGTAATATCAGTAAAATACAATCAAGTTTAAAAGAATTTATTACTCATTATCATGGCATTGGATTTACCAATATTCAAAATTACCTCAATTTATGAAAATTTAAATACCAACATTATAAAATATCACCTTATGCAAAATTTGAAGCATTATATTTCAGTTTGTAAAAAAAATAAATCCCAAAATTAAATAAGGCTTTTCTCCCTTTATGTACTATTTTTAAATTTTATCACATAAATGCTGAGAAAAGCCTATCTACGGACTTCTCCCCACATTTTTAAATCAAACATAACATTACAGTTTCAAAACTAGGTATATTGTTGAATTTATATGCCGATTCTTTTGCGTATAAATGAACATGATGTTTTTCAACTTTGATATGTGTTTTAAATGTTCGTCTGATGTGCTTTCATGCCGATTCAATCTGGTTTATGTTTACACCAGTTTTTGAAACATAACCATCTTGATGGTTAACTGTTTCATGCTTAGTGAAAACTGATTTAAAATGGCGATATCCTTTTCAAGAATCAGTATGTACATCACACTTTGAAGAAATGTGGTTTCTTGCAAATTGCAAAAGATTTTTTTGATTTGCATTTTTCAACACTTTCACAATTAAATTATTGGTTGTTTTTTCATAAATCCCAACAATCAAAGTTTTATTTTTTAAGGATCTTCCTTGTTTTTTAAAACCCATATGTGAAAGATACATTTCATCCATTTGCACTATGCCCTCAACAATGAATTGAGGTTCTTGTTTTGCAATTGCACTTCGGATTTTATGACCCATTCTTCAAGCAGTTTTCAAAGTTACTCCCAATTCTTTTGCAACATCAGTTGATGGAATTCCATGTTTGGTGTTTATTCATCTAAAGATGAGATAAAACCAAGATGTCAAAGGTGTTTGTGACTTGTAAAAAATGGTGTCATGAAGAATACTAAATGTTTGATGACATTTCAAACATCTTATTCTTCTTAAATCAGAAGTATTCAAATTTGTTCAAGAACACCTCATACATTTGTTTTCCTTCAAACTTGCTATATATTTCAAACAATCTTTTTCTGTTTGAAATATATTGTTGAACTCATTCAATTTCATTGTTTCCTCCACAAGTACATGTGGGGAGAAGTCCGTTAAATAAAATCAAATTTTAGGCCAGGTTGATGATTTTTTTTATTTCATCAAGAGTTTTTTTGAAAATTAAAAGAAAATCATTTAAAAGATACAACCATTACTATTCTTATTCTAGGAATACATACAAAATGTAGACAACATATTGACTGAGAAATTGAAGCTTCATTAAATAAATATGGAAGTTTAAATAGAAGAAAGAAGATAAATAGTTTTATAATACTTTTAACTGCTGATTTTATTAAAAAAGCAAAAACAAATTGTAATTTTAATAACACTTGTGATTATTCTTCTTTAATCACCCAAGAAAATGCTGGTCAAAGAATATATGAAACCGTAATAAATAAACACGCAATTATTGCTACTTATGATGAAATCTTTTCAGATATAATAATTCTTAAAAATTTACTTGATAAAGTTCAATCTAATCATAAAAAAGAAGAAATGTTTTATCAAAATGTTATCATCCCTAGTTTTTTAAAACCAACTGTTTTAAAAGATAATACTAAAGATACTGTTTTTAATGAAAAAAAAGAAATAGATAATGCAATATTATCTTCAAATAAAGATAATGATTTTAAAGAAGAAGATAGTGATATTGAAATACTTTCTGAATCAGACGAAGAAATAGATAATACAAAATTATCTTCAAATAAAGATATAGTGGTTTTAACGAAGATGATGATAGTGATAGTGTAGTAGCTTCTAAATCAGAGGAAAAAATAGATAATGCAAAATTAACTTCAAATAAAGATAATGATTTTAACAAAGATGATGATAGTAATATTGTAGTAGCTTCTAAATCAGAGGAAAAAATAGATAATGCAAAATTAACTTCAAATAAAGATAATGATTTTAACAAAGATGATGATAGTAATATTGTAGTAGCTTCTAAATCAGAGGAAAAAATAAATAATGTAATATTAACTTCAAGTCAAGATAGTGAAATTAACAATCAATTACTACAAGAAATTACAATGGACTTTACTAAAGATGATAACAAAAGTAATCTTTTAAGAAAATTATCTTTAAAACATAATAGTAAAGATAGTGGAATTGGTAGTGAACGACAAGAAATAAGTTTTAATTTTCAAAAAAAATCTTGATATTACTTTTAATTTAAAATTAAAAGTAATATTTTTATATCAGGGGTGATTTTTTGTGACTAATAATGAATTAATTGATGTTTTAAAAAACAAAAAAGATGAAGAATTTATAAAAATTATTAGACATTTTAAAAATAGAATTAAACAAATTGAGAAAAAAGAAAAATTAGATGCAATTGATAAAAAATTTAAAGAAAAAGGAATTCAATGTCCAAATTGTAAATCTTATTGATGTGTAAAAAATGGTTTTAAGAATAATAAGCAAAAATATTTATGCAAAGATTGTAAAAGTAGCTTTGATGCTTTAAGAAATCATTTTTTACATTAGACTTGGTGCAAAACTAAGGTAATTCAAAATTATATATTCCTGCTATTAAGGTAATGTTTAGTAATCTGTGTAACTTACAAAAATAACTATGTTTAATTAATTCTAGTAAATATAATTAAATGACCAGAAAGAGTGAGTTACAAATGGTTAAAAAACAAAACATTAATAATAATGATCCAATATCACAAGCAGTAGATTTATTACTAGAAAATACTGAAGATTTAACAACAGTTTTTAAAGAAGGAGGTTTATATAAAGAATTAACAAAAAGATTAGTGGAAAAAATGTTGAATTCTGAAATGCAAAATTATTTAGGATATGAAAAAAATCAACATAGTAATAGTGAAAATGCTCGTAATGGCATAACTTCAAAAAAATTAATAACTCAAGAAGGTAAAATTGAAATTGATGTACCACGAGATCGTAATAGTAATTTTACTCCTGTAATAGTGCCAAAAAGACAAAGAAGATTTGATGGTTTTGATCAAAAAGTTCTTTCACTATATGCAAAAGGTATGACAGTATCTGACATTAGAATGCAGTTGCAAGAGTTATATCATGGTGCAGATATTAGTGAAAGTGTTATTAGTCAAATTACTGATGATGTTATTGATGATGTCAAAGCATGGCAAAATCGGCCATTAGAAAGTATTTATCCGATTGTTTATTTTGATTGTATAGTAGTTAAAGTACGACAAGATAAACGGATTATTAACAAATCAGTTTATATAGCACTAGGAGTTGATTTAGAAGGTAAAAAAGATGTTTTAGGTTTATGAATTAGCGAAAATGAAGGTTCTAAATTTTGATTATCTAATTTTACAGAAATGAAAAATCGAGGCTTAAATGATATTCTTATTGCTTGTAGTGATAATTTAACAGGCATGTCAGAAGCAATACAATCAGTTTATCCTAAAACCGAACATCAATTATGCATAGTTCATCAAATTAGAAATAGTTTAAAATATGTTTCATACAAACATCGAAAATCTCTAGTTACAGATTTAAAACCAATTTATAGTGCATGTAGTGAAGAACAAGCAATGCAAGCTTTAGAATCGTTTGAAAATAAATGAAATAAACAATATCCTCAAATTACTAAATCCTGATATAAAAATTGAGATAATTTAATGGTTTTTATTAGTTATCCACCAGAAATTAAAAGAGTAATTTATACTACAAATGCTATTGAATCTGTTAATAGTCAATTACGAAAAGTTATAAGAAATAAAAAAGTTTTTCCTAACGATATGGCAGTTTTCAAAATATTTTACTTAGCAATCGAAAATATAACAAAAAAATGAACAATGCCCATTCAAAATTGAAATACAGCAATTGCTCATTTTATGATAAAATTTGAAGACAGAATTAATCTAAACTAGTACCTTGTAAAACAAAGATACACAGATTACATAAAAGCCTCGCTATTAAATTAAATCTTAATGCAAATCTTCGTATTTTATTGCGATATTTTAAACTTAAAATTTTAAAACGTTTTAGTTTAGCAAATACGTGTTCAATTTTAATTCTAATTTTACTTAAAGTTTTATTGTATTCTTTTTGAATTGGTGTTAATTGATTGTATTTACTTTTTTTAAATGGCAAAAATGTATTTTTATGAATATTTTGTATACCTTGATAACCTGAATCAACAAAAACTTTTTTTCTGGATGAATAAAAGTTTTAGATTTTAGAAGCAATTTAAAATCATGAATGCTTCCAAAACAAAAAGCAGTTGAAATAATTTTTCCATTGGAAATATCAATAATTATTTGGGATTTGAGAGAATGATGTTTCTTTTTACCTGAAAAAAGTAATTTTAGTTTTTTTTAATTCTTTCAATTGGAGTTTCAGTAGCATCAATAGCTAACAAATTATTATTAGTACCTTTATTTTTTGTTAAATCTTTTTTTCCAGGTAAATTAAAAATTCCGCTTTTTATTAAAATATTTTCAATTCAAAAAATATTACGAATGCAACTAGTATGACTAATATTATATCTTTTTGCAATAACTCTATAACTACTATAGTCTTTTCAATATTCTAAAGTCATTAATAAACGCTCTTCAATTACAATTTTATTTTTTCTACCACCACAATATTTTTGTTTAGACTCAGCAATTTTTAAAATTTCAAGCATTTTATAAAATGTTTGTGGCTTTATGCCGACTAAACTATAAAATTCTTGATCATCTTTATATTTTTTCAACATAATAACTATCACCTTTAATATTAATAATAATCGTTAAATTGTTAAAATTAAAGGTTTTGCACCAAGTCTATTGAAGTCATTTATCTCATGAACAATGAGATTGAATAATTTGATTGTCATTGTTAGGTCAATCCGCTTATACTATTTCTCAATTTGCTAAAATTTCAAAAACATCAGCATGATTTAATCGTCAAAAATTTATGAAATCATCACAATTAGCAAAAACACAAAAACCATTCACAAAATTAAAAGGTAGAATTGAAATTGATGAAACTTTTATCAAAGAAATTCATAAAGGAAATTTCAAAAATCCAGATGATCCAAGAAAAAAATGAATTGAAGAAAATGCTAAAGATTTAAACTGTTGTATTGAAATGGCAATTGATGAAAATAAAAATATTTATGCTCAAACAACAAATACTAAAAGATTAACAAAAAAATGTTTTAATTTTCAAAAAAACTCTTGATGAAATAAAAAAAATCATCAACCCGGCCTAAAATTTGATTTTATTTAATTTTGGGATTTATTTTTTTTACAAACTGAAATATAATGCTTCAGATTTTGCATAAGGTGATATTTTATAATGTTGGTATTTAAATTTTCATAAATTGAGGTAATTTTGAATATTGGTAAATCCAATGCCATGATAATGAGTAATAAATTCTTTTAAACTTGATTGTATTTTACTGATATTACTTAAATTTTTATAATTTAATTCTTTATTTTCTTTTGATTTAAATTTCTTGAGAGTACATTTTGTTTGTTTAGCTACTGTATCATATAGTATTTGCATATCACAAACTATAATTGATTTTTCTTCGATAAGCTTAGATGTTAAATTTTCTTGTACTCATTTTTTTGTTAATCTTTTAGTATTTGTTGTTTGAGCATAAATATTTTTATTTTCATCAATTGCCATTTCAATACAACAGTTTAAATCTTTAGCATTTTCTTCAATTCATTTTTTTCTTGGATCATCTGGATTTTTGAAATTTCCTTTATGAATTTCTTTGATAAAAGTTTCATCAATTTCAATTCTACCTTTTAATTTTGTGAATGGTTTTTGTGTTTTTGCTAATTGTGATGATTTCATAAATTTTTGACGATTAAATCGTGCTGATGTTTTTGAAATTTTAGCAAATTGAGAAATAGTATAAGCAGATTGACCTAACAATGACAATCAAATTATTCAATCTCATTGTTCATGAGATAAATGACTTCAATAGACTTGGTGCAAAACCTTTAATTTTAACAATTTAACGATTATTATTAATATTAAAGGTGATAGTTATTATGTTGAAAAAATATAAAGATGATCAAGAATTTTATAGTTTAGTCGGCATAAAGCCACAAACATTTTATAAAATGCTTGAAATTTTAAAAATTGCTGAGTCTAAACAAAAATATTATGGTGGTAGAAAAAATAAAATTGTAATTGAAGAGCGTTTATTAATGACTTTAGAATATTGAAAAGACTATAGTAGTTATAGAGTTATTGCAAAAAGATATAATATTAGTCATACTAGTTGCATTCGTAATATTTTTTGAATTGAAAATATTTTAATAAAAAGCGGAATTTTTAATTTACCTGGAAAAAAAGATTTAACAAAAAATAAAGGTACTAATAATAATTTGTTAGCTATTGATGCTACTGAAACTCCAATTGAAAGAATTAAAAAAAACTAAAATTACTTTTTTCAGGTAAAAAGAAACATCATTCTCTCAAATCCCAAATAATTATTGATATTTCCAATGGAAAAATTATTTCAACTGCTTTTTGTTTTGGAAGAATTCATGATTTTAAATTGCTTCTAAAATCTAAAACTTTTATTCATCCAGAAAAACAAGTTTTTGTTTATTAAGGTTATCAAGGTATACAAAATATTCATAAAAATACATTTTTGCCATTTAACAAAAGTCAATACAATCAATTAACACCAATTCAAAAAGAATACAATAAAACTTTAAGTAAAATTAGAATTAAAATTGAACACGTATTTGCTAAACTAAAACGTTTTAAAATTTTAAGTTTAAAATATCGCAATAAAATACGAAGATTTGCATTAAGATTTAATTTAATAGCAGGAATATATAATTTTGAATTACCTTAGTTTTGCACCAAGTCTATTGAAGTCATTTATCTCATGAACAATGAGATTGAATAATTTGATTGTCATTGTTAGGTCAATCCGCTTATACTATTTCTCAATTTGCTAAAATTTCAAAAACATCAGCATGATTTAATCGTCAAAAATTTATGAAATCATCACAATTAGCAAAAACACAAAAACCATTCACAAAATTAAAAGGTAGAATTTAAATTGATGAAACTTTTATCAAAGAAATTCATAAAGGAAATTTCAAAAATCCAGATGATCCAAGAAAAAAATGAATTGAAGAAAATGCTAAAGATTTAAACTGTTGTATTGAAATGGCAATTGATGAAAATAAAAATATTTATGCTCAAACAACAAATACTAAAAGATTAACAAAAAAATGAGTACAAGAAAATTTAACATCTAAGCTTATCGAAGAAAAATCAATTATAGTTTGTGATATGCAAATACTATATGATACAGTAGCTAAACAAACAAAATGTACTCTCAAGAAATTTAAATCAAAAGAAAATAAAGAATTAAATTATAAAAATTTAAGTAATATCAGTAAAATACAATCAAGTTTAAAAGAATTTATTACTCATTATCATGGCATTGGATTTACCAATATTCAAAATTACCTCAATTTATGAAAATTTAAATACCAACATTATAAAATATCACCTTATGCAAAATCTGAAGCATTATATTTCAGTTTGTAAAAAAAATAAATCCCAAAATTAAATAAAATAAAATTTTAGGCCAGGTTGATGATTTTTTTTATTTCATCAAGAGTTTTTTTGAAAATTAAAAGAAATAAGTATACTGAAAGACGAAAATTTTAAAAGAATACATCTCCATAAAAAAGATAATTCAGAAGAATGTTAAGCAAAAGAAAAATCTGAAAAAACAATGCAAGAGTTTAATAAAAAAACAAAAAAATATAAATTCTGGTAAAATTAATTATACACAAGAATGTCCAGAAATATATTTATCGTATCTTTAAAACATACAACTAGTAAAATAAAATTAAATATTTAAAAAGCGAGAATTTTATTCTCACTTTTTAAATATTTAATTTAGTATTCTTCTTCAAGTGAAGAATTACCCATACCTATTAACTTCTCAGTTGGCATTAAACCAGTACCGGCCGGTATCAAGTTTCCTAAAATAACATTTTCTTTTAAACCACGTAAATTATCTTGTTTTGACTTAATAACAGCATTAGTTAATACTCTTGTGGTATCTTGGAAAGAAGCAGCAGCCAAGAATGATTCTGATTCTAATGGTGCTTTTTTAATCCCTAAAATAATTGGATGACCAAAAGCAGGTTTTTTACCAGCAACAATAATTTTGGCATTAACATTCTTAAATTCTTTGATATCAACAATCGCTCCAGGCAATAATGGTGAATCATTACCTTCAACTACAAAAATACGATTCAACATTTGTTTTACAATAATTTCAATATACTTATCAGAAATTTCAATTCCTTGTAAACGATAAACACGTTGTACTTCTTTTAAAATATATTGTTGAACTTCAATGATTCCTGCTACTTCTAGTAATTGTGTAATATTAATTGCACCTTCAGTTAGTTTTTGGCCAATCTTAACATTATCACCAATTTTAATTCTTACCTGCACATTATATTGAGTTTTGTATTCTTTATAGTCAAGTTTTGACTTTACAGTAATTGTATAAATTCCTTGCTCTTCACGAATATCTGTTACTTTACCATCAAATTCACTAATAATAGCAACAGCACCTTTGGGATTAGTAATATCTAATAATTCTTTAATTCTTGGTAATCCTTGGGTAATATCACTACCACCAGCAACTCCTCCAGTATGGAAAGTTCTCATCGTTAGTTGAGTTCCTGGTTCACCAATTGATTGCGCCGCAATAATTCCAACTGCTTCGCCAATAGCAACAATAGAACCTGTTGTTAAATTAATACCATAACATTTTTGACAAACACCATAACTTGCTTCACAAGTTAAAACTGAACGAATATTGATTTTTGTAATTTTTGCCTCTAATATTGTTTCTACTAATTTTTCAGTAATTAATTCATTATTTGCAACAATTACATTATTTTTACTATCAACAACATCACCTTGAACAAAACGTCCAAATAAACGGTCACGTAACGGCACAATAATATTATTACGTTTTTGGTCAACAACGTCACTAATTATAAAGCCATTACCGGTATTACAATCTTCTTCAGTAACAATAATATCTTGTGAAACGTCAACTAGTCTTCTTGTTAAATAACCTGAGTCAGAAGTTTTAAGCGCCATATCTGCCATTCCTTTACGAGCACCATGGGTAGAAATAAAGAACTCTGAAACATTTAATCCTTCACGGAATGAAGATTTAATTGGTAATTCAATAACTTCTCCTTTTGGATTATTCATTAAACCACGCATCCCTACTAATTGAGTAAAGTTACTAATATTAGTTCTAGCACCTGAATCTCACATCATAAAGATTGGATTTTCAATATCTTTTCTTAAAACTGTTTCTAGTTCAACTTGAATATTGTTTTTAATACCACTTCATTTATTAATAATATGGTAATGACGCTCACGATTAGTTAACATACCTTGTTTATAAAACTTGTTAATTGTTTTAACATATTCATCTGCTTCTTTAAATAATCTTGTTTTACCTGAATAAGATACAACATCGCCTGCAGAAATTGTTGTTCCTGAAATTGTTGAAAATTTAAAACCAAGATTTTTCATTTTATCTAACATTTGTGCAGTTAATTGAGTTCCAAAAGTTTTAAAATATTTATGAATAATATCTGCTAAAGCTTTTTTCTTAAATGGTTCAACAATAACTCTTTTTTTAATAAATTCACGAAAATCAACATCAGTTGCAACTAAATCTTCATTATGAGTTTCAGTTAAATTCATAATATTTGGGCGATTAATAAATGGCATTCTTTCTGAAAACATTTGATTAAAAATAATCTTACCAATAGTAGTAATTAAAAATTTATTTTGATCGGTAGCAGCAAATTTACTTGCACCTAAACTAGCAACACGAATTCCAATAATAGCATGTAATGAAACCTTTTTTGTATCATAAGCTTTAATTGCTTCATTAACATCTTTAAAAATTGAACCTTGACCTAATTCATCTAATTTTTCAATAGTTAAATAATAATTACCAAGAACCATATCTTGAGTTGGCGTAACAATTGGTTTACCATCTTTAGGACTTAAAATATTTTTTGAACCTAACATTAAACTTCTTGCTTCAGCTACTGCTTCTTGAGTAATTGGCACGTGAACAGCCATTTGGTCACCATCAAAGTCAGCATTAAAAGCAGGAGTTACTAGTGGGTGTAAACGAATAGCTTTCCCTTTAACTAGAATTGGTTCAAATGCTTGAATTCCTAAACGGTGTAAAGTTGGAGCACGGTTTAATAAGACAGGACGATCTTTAATTACTTCTTCTAAAACATCTCAAATTCGTTCATCTTGAATTTCAATTAATTTTTCAGCAATTTTAATATTTAAAGCTAATTCTTGATGAACTAATCTTTGCACAACAAAAGGTTTGAACAAAATAATTGCCATATCACGAGGAATACCACATTGATACATTTTTAATTCCGGACCAACAGCAATAACACTTCGACCTGAATAATCAACACGCTTACCTAATAAGTTTTGACGAAAACGTCCTTGTTTTCCTTTTAATGTTGAAGTTAAAGATTTTAACGGACGTTTATCTCTTCCTGTTACTGGACGTGCTTTACGTTCATTATCAAATAAAGCATCAACTGATTCTTGCAACATTCTTTTTTCATTATTAATAATTAAGATTGGTGCTCCCATTTGTTTTACTTTTTTTAAGCGTTCATTACGAATAATAATTCTTCGATATAAATCATTAATTTCTGATGTTGTAAAACGACCACCATCTAACTGAATAATTGGACGAATATCAGGTGGAATCACCGGAATAGCGTGTAATACCATTCATTCTGGTTTATTTCCTGATTTAGCAAATGAATCAATAACATCTAAACGACGTTCTAGTTTTCTACGATCAGTTTGTGATTTCTTGTTTGTCAATTGTTTTTTAATGGCAAGAAATTCTTTTTCTAAATTAATATTTTTTAATAAATACTCAATAGCTGAAGCACCAATTCCAAATTTTGTTCCAGTATGTTTAGTAATAAATTGAGCACATTCATCCATTGAAAATGGACGTGAAGTATCTGCTAAAGTATCAGTTAACATTTGAGCACGAGTATAAGCAAAAGAAGAAGGTTCGAATTGTTCTAAAATTTGTGCAAATACTTTACGTAAACGATTACGAGTATCAGTTGAAGATTTAGCATTACCTAAATCCATAATCATTTTTTGTTTTAAACCTTTAGCAGTCCCTGGATCTAAAACAATATAAGAAACAAAATATGCTACTTCTTCTAAGTCTTTAGCTTTCATATCTAATGCTAACGCAATTCTTGAAGGAGAAGCCTTTAACATTCAAATATGAGTTACTGGCTCTTCTAACTCAATGTGTCCTAAACGTTCACGTCGAACAATTGCTTCAGTAATTTCTACTAAACAACGTTCACAAACTTTACCTTTATTTTTTATTTTCTTATATTTACCACAAGTACATTCATAATTTTTAGTTGGTCCAAATATTCGTGCATCAAATAATCCATCTTTTTCAGGTTTTAATGACTTATAATTAATTGTTTCTGGCTTTGTAATTTCTCCATGTGATCATGAGCGAATTTGATCGGGAGAAGCAAGAGAAATTTTAAGGGCAGTATAATGTTTTGAATTTTTTTGCATTTGCATATATTTATTACTCCTTTTCTAATCCTCAAGATAACTTTCGACTTCTTCATCGTAAGTTACAACTTTTTGTTCTTGACCTTTTTCGTCAATTAACACAATATTTATTCCTAAACCTTGTAGTTCTTTTGTTAAAACATTAAATGATTCAGGGATACCCGGCGTTGGAATTTGTTTATTACGTAGAATCGCTTCATAAGTTTTAATTCTACCTTTAATATCATCAGATTTAATAGTTAGGATTTCTTGTAAAGTATGAGCAGCACCATAAGCTTCTAATGCTCAAACTTCCATTTCTCCAAATCTTTGTCCACCATTTTGTGCCTTACCACCTAATGGTTGTTGAGTAATTAATGAATATGGGCCAACATTACGAGCATGTAATTTATCATCTACCATGTGTGATAGTTTTAACATATACATAACACCAACTGAAATTTTCTTGGCAAACTTTTCACCAGTTAAACCATCATATAATGTTAATTTATCAAAGTCATTATATTTTGCTTCTTTCATAATATCTAACAAGTCTTGATTTTTTGCACCATCAAAAACAGGGGTTGCTACTTTAATTCCTAAAGTTTTAGCAGCCATTCCTAAGTGTAATTCAAGAATTTGTCCAATATTCATCCGCGATGGTACTCCTAATGGATTTAACATAATATCAACTGGTGTTCCATCTTCTAGGAAAGGCATATCTTCAATTGGTAAGACTTTAGAAATAACACCTTTATTTCCGTGTCTTCCAGCCATTTTATCTCCTTCTCGGATTTTACGTTTTTGTACAATAAATACTTTAACTACTTCTTCTACTTCTGAAGGTAAGTCAAAACCATCTTCACGTTTATAACGTTTAATACCTTGAACAATTCCAGCACCACCATTTGGTACTCGTAATGAATTATCTTTAACATTACGTGATTTTTCACCAAAAATAGCTGCTAATAATTTTTCTTCAGCAGTTGATTGTGTTTGACCTTTTGGTGTAACTTTACCAACAAGAATATCTCCTTCTTTAACTTCAGTTCCAATTAAAACAATTCCTTCATCATCAAGATAACGTCTTGATTGTTCAGAAGTATTAGGGATTTCACGTGTAATTTCTTCTTTACCTTGTTTTGTTTTTCGACATTCTAAATTATATTCTTCAATATGCATTGAAGTATAAACATCATCTTTTACTAAACGTTCACTAATAATAATAGCATCTTCATAGTTATAACCATGTCAAGTCATGAAAGCAATAATTACATTTTGTCCTAATGCAAGTTCACCATCCTTCATTGAAGGTCCGTCTGCTAAAATTTGATTAACTTCAACTTTATCACCAACTTTTACTAATGGCACATGAGTTACTGCTGTTCCTTGATTACTACGTTCAAAACGACTTAACTCATAAGTTGTTATTTCATCTTCTGATTTAATAATAATTTCATGAGAATCAACATATTGTACAACTCCCGGTAAATTAGCAACAATAGCTAATCCTGAGTCACGAGCAACAGCATACTCAACACCCGTACCAACAATTGGTGTTTGTGGTTTTAATAATGGAATTGCTTGACGTTGCATATTAGCACCCATTAAAGCACGGTTAGCATCATCATTTTCTAAAAAGGGAATACAACTTGTAGCTATTGACACAATTTGTTTTGGTGAAACATCAATATATTCAACTTCGTTTGGTCCAACAATAATATTTTGACCATTACTACGAGCAATAACATTATTATTTTTAATAACATTATTAGTATCTAATTCAATATTAGCTTGTGCAATGATATAATTCTTTTCTTCACCGGCAGTTAAATATTTAATTTCATTAGTAATTTTACCTGCAATTACTTGACGGTAAGGTGTTTCAATAAAACCGTATTCATTAATACGAGCATAAGTGGCTAAATTATTGATTAAACCAATATTAGGTCCTTCAGGAGTTTCAATTGGACAAATTCTTCCATAGTGAGAATAGTGAACATCACGAACTTCTAAACTAGCACGATCACGTGATAATCCACCAGGTCCTAAAGCAGTTAAACGTCTTTTATTAGCCAATTCTGCTAATGGATTAGTTTGATCCATAAATTGTGATAATTGTGATAAGTTAAAAAACTCACCAATAACAGCTGTTAATGGTTTATTATTTGTAATATTTGCTGGTTTCATTTTATCACTATCAGTAGTTGACATTTTTTCTTTAACATTTTTTTCAATACGTCCCATCCCGATACGAAATTGGTTTTGTAGTAATTCACCAATTGTACGAATACGACGATTTGCTAAGTGATCAATATCATCAGCATTACCAATACCATGAACAAAATTTAAAATATAAGAAAGAGTTGCTAAAATATCAGCAATAGTAATAATTACTTCTTTACATTTAGGATTAATTCCAACAACATTAATAACTTCATTTAATCTTTCTTTATCATTATAAACTTTAATTAACTGCACATAATGTTTTGGTTCACTATCACTAATTGATGTTTTTAAAGGTACTAAACATGCTCCTTCTTCTAATACTGTTTTTAGAATTTCTAATTGTGATTTACCAATTACTGTTTTTTTGGATAAAACAACTTTACCTCTAATATCTTTAATATCTTCAGCTAGAGTGTAATTTAAAACACGATCTGTAATAGCTAATTTTTGAATTAACTTATATCTTCCTGCTTTTGTTAAATCATATTTTTTTGAATCAAATAATAATCCAGTTAAAAATTTTGCAGCACCATCAACACTGGCAGTTTCTCCGGCTTTAATTTTTTTATAAATTTCTTGTACTGCTGCTGGTCAATTTTGATGTTCATCATATTCATAAGTATTTAATAAAAGATCATCTTTACCAATTATATTAATAACATCATCTTTAGTTAATCCTAAGGCAGTAAGTAAAGTGGTTACTGCAATTTTACGTGATTTTTCAATTTTAACTTGAATAATATCTTTAATTGCATTTTTATTACGAACTAATTTATTACGTTTAGAATCAGTTTCAAATTCTAGTCAAGTTCCACGTGATGGAATTAAATCACCTAAAAATTTATATAATCCGGTTTTTGGATCAATTTCAATTTTAAAATATGCACCTGGTGAACGAACTAATTGTGAAACAACAACCTTTTCACTTCCATTAATAATAAAGGTTCCTTTTTGTGTCATTAATGGAAAATCACCTAAAAATACATCTCCTTCACGAGTTAATGTATAATCAACAATTAAAACATCTTCTTCTCTACTTTTAATAGTAACTTCAATAGTTGAAAATTCACTATTAGCATGAACATTTTTTTCTTCAAAATAATATATATTATCGCTAACTTTTGGTTCATTAATGTTTTTAATACCAAATTGGTCTTTAATGAAACGCATTAAATAATCTAAAATATTATCTTTAGCAGCAATAGTTAAATGACGATTATTTTCATGAATTGATAAAGATAATTTTGTATAGATTGGTGCTTCATAAGTTTTTGACTCATCTTTTGCTTCTTTTAATGTTCTTCTTGGTTTACGAAATTCTCAATCAATCAATGATAAAATAATACGATTATCATTATCAGTTACCGGAAATATTTCATTAAATACTTCTTGTATTCCTGTATCAATAAATCATTTATAAGTATCACGTTGAATTGAAATTAAATCAGGAAGATCTAAATTTCCTGATACTTTAGTATAGTCACGTCTTTTAGCATAATGACCAAATTGTTTTGTAGTATATGACATTGGTTCATCTCCAATTTTAAAAATTTATTAAAATCAAATAATTTGATTTCAGTTAATTAGTATTAAATTACTAATTAGTTTGATAAAATATTAAGTTTTAAGTTGATAATTTTTAGTTAAATAACAAACAGAAAACCAGTATTAATTAAAACTGGTTTTCATATAAATTTTTAATATTTGAACTACTTAACTTCAACAATAGCACCAACGGCTTTTAACGTTGCTTCGTGTTCTGTTGCTTTTGCTGTATCAATATTTTCTAAAATCTTTTGTGGTCCTGTTGCTACTGCATCAACCATTTTTTTAGCATCCATTAAAGACATTGTACCACCAACAATTGCCTTAACTGCTTTAATAACATCAACTTTTTTGTCTCCTACTTCTTTTAAGATTACAGAAACTGTTGATGGTTTTGTTGCTTCTTCTTTAGCTGCTGCTGGTGCAGAAGCAACTGCTGCAGTTACTCCAAAAGTTGTTTCAATTAATTCAACTAATTCTTTTAATTGAACTGCTGTCATTGTTTTAACATGTTCAATAATTTGTTTATTTGTAATATTTTCCATTATTTTTTCCTCCATATTTTTTTTATTTAATAAGTGTTAATTATGCGTTTTCTTTTTGTTGGGCTGCCGCTTTAATTGCTAAAGCCAAATTGCGAACTGGTGCTTGTAAACAAGAAGATAACATTGAAATTAATTCTAATTTTGATGGTAATGAAGCTATTTTTTGTAACTCACTTTGGTCAATAACTTTCCCTTCAAAAATGCCACCTCTTAATACTAATAATTTATTAATTTTAGCATAATTAGAAACTATTTTAGCTGTTTCTAAGTCGTTTTCAAATCCAAAGATAAAACCATTCGGGCCAACTAAACTACTTTCAAGCGATGAATATTCTTTTTTTAAAGCACGAGCAACTAAATTATTCTTATAAATAGTGAATGTTGCACCTTTAGCTCTTAATTCCTTACGTAAAGAACTAATTTCTTCAACATTCATACCTTGATATTGTACAACAATTGTTGTTTTTGAATCATTAATTTGCTTAGCAATTAAATCAATAGTTTTTTGTTTTTCAACCATTGCTGAGCGCATAAGTACACCTCCTTATTATTCTGAAATAACTAGCAATAAGTAGTAAATAAAACTCGGAGCAAAACCGAGTAAATCACATGCATATATAATGATGGAAATTACCTGAGCAACATAATTAAGACAAAAGTCCGTTGCTGTCTTTGGCTTATTCTAGCTTGTATATTATATGATATATATATATTAAAATCAAGAAAAATTTACAAAAGATTAAATAAATAATTTTTTTATTATATATCTTTTAAGTTATAAACACTATTTTTAATAACATAAATGCTAATTTCATCAATATCTTAATTAAGATTAAAAAAATAAATTAAAAATAAACTTCATATTGAAGTTTATTTTAATAGACTTGGTGCAAAACCTTTAATTTTAACAATTTAACGATTATTATTAATATTAAAGGTGATAATTATTATGTTGAAAAAATATAAAGATGATCAAGAATTTTATAGTTTAGTCGGCATAAAGCCACAAACATTTTATAAAATGCTTGAAATTTTAAAAATTGCTGAGTCTAAACAAAATATTATGGTGGTAGAAAAAATAAAATTGTAATTGAAGAGCGTTTATTAATGACTTTAGAATATTGAAAAGACTATAGTAGTTATAGAGTTATTGCAAAAAGATATAATATTAGTCATACTAGTTGCATTCGTAATATTTTTTGAATTGAAAATATTTTAATAAAAATCGGAATTTTTAATTTACCTGGAAAAAAAGATTTAACAAAAAATAAAGGTACTAATAATAATTTGTTAGCTATTGATGCTACTGAAACTCCAATTGAAAGAATTAAAAAAAACTAAAATTACTTTTTTCAGGTAAAAAGAAACATCATTCTCTCAAATCCCAAATAATTATTGATATTTCCAATGGAAAAATTATTTCAACTGCTTTTTGTTTTGGAAGCATTCATGATTTTAAATTGCTTCTAAAATCTAAAACTTTTATTCATCCAGAGTTATCAAGGTATACAAAATATTCATAAAAATACATTTTTGCCATTTAAAAAAAGTAAATACAATCAATTAACACCAATTCAAAAAGAATACAATAAAACTTTAAGTAAAATTAGAATTAAAATTGAACACGTATTTGCTAAACTAAAACGTTTTAAAATTTTAAGTTTAAAATATCGCAATAAAATACGAATATTTGCATTAAGATTTAATTTAATAGCAGGAATATATAATTTTGAATTACCTTAGTTTTGCACCAAGTCTAATTAAAAAAAATGTTTTTTTTATAACTGGTTACTGTTTTTACTACTAGAGTTTTTACTTTCACTTGAAGAAGATTCACTATTTATTTTTGATTTATCTAATTCGAGATTTTGACAAACTCTTTCTCTTCTTTCAGATTCATTTTTTTCTCCTCAAGCTTTATTTATTTTATCAGCATTTTTAGCATGTGCTTCTTGTTTTAATTTATTATTCTCAATAGATTTTCATGGCATAATTTATTATTCCTTTCACTTTTTGAATATTTTTTCTACCTTTAAATACTCAATAAAATTATATATTTTTAATAAAAAATATATATAAAAATATATAAAAAATTATTCTTACTTAATTAAGTAAGAATAATTAAACTAATTATCGTTATATTTTAAAATGAATAACGTCGTTGTCTTACATTTGTAGGAGGTTGCATATTGTCCATAGAATTAGCTTTATATACATCAAACTGATTTTCAACCGGAATTATATTATTTTCAACATTTATTATTGTTTTATCATTCATTAGTTCATTTATAGTTTTAAGTTTTCTACCATCCAGTTCTTGTTTTAATAGACTTGGTGCAAAACTAAGGTAATTCAAAATTATATATTCCTGCTATTAAATTAAATCTTAATGCAAATCTTCGTATTTTATTGCGATATTTTAAACTTAAAATTTTAAAACGTTTTAGTTTAGCAAATACGTGTTCAATTTTAATTCTAATTTTACTTAAAGTTTTATTGTATTCTTTTTGAATTGGTGTTAATTGATTGTATTTACTTTTTTTAAATGGCAAAAATGTATTTTTATGAATATTTTGTATACCTTAATAACCTGAATCAACAAAAACTTGTTTTTCTGGATGAATAAAAGTTTTAGATTTTAGAAGCAATTTAAAATAATGAATGCTTCCAAAACAAAAAGCAGTTGAAATAATTTTTCCATTGGAAATATCAATAATTATTTGGGATTTGAGAGAATGATGTTTCTTTTTACCTGAAAAAAGTAATTTTAGTTTTTTTTAATTCTTTCAATTGGAGTTTCAGTAGCATCAATAGCTAACAAATTATTATTAGTACCTTTATTTTTTGTTAAATCTTTTTTTTCAGGTAAATTAAAAATTCCGCTTTTTATTAAAATATTTTCAATTTAAAAAATATTACGAATGCAACTAGTATGACTAATATTATATCTTTTTGCAATAACTCTATAACTACTATAGTCTTTTCAATATTCTAAAGTCATTAATAAACGCTCTTCAATTACAATTTTATTTTTTCTACCACCATAATATTTTGTTTAGACTCAGCAATTTTTAAAATTTCAAGCATTTTATAAAATGTTTGTGGCTTTATGCCGACTAAACTATAAAATTCTTGATCATCTTTATATTTTTTCAACATAATAACTATCACCTTTAATATTAATAATAATCGTTAAATTGTTAAAATTAAAGGTTTTGCACCAAGTCTATTGAAGTCATTTATCTCATGAACAATGAGATTGAATAATTTGATTGTCATTGTTAGGTCAATCTGCTTATACTATTTCTCAATTTGCTAAAATTTCAAAAACATCAGCATGATTTAATCGTCAAAAATTTATGAAATCATCACAATTAGCAAAAAAACAAAAACCATTCACAAAATTAAAAGGTAGAATTGAAATTGATGAAACTTTTATCAAAGAAATTCATAAAGTAAATTTCAAAAATACAGATGATCCAAGAAAAAAATGAATTGAAGAAAATGCTAAAGATTTAAACTGTTGTATTGAAATGGCAATTGATGAAAATAAAAATATTTATGCTCAAACAACAAATACTAAAAGATTAACAAAAAAATGAGTACAAGAAAATTTAACATCTAAGCTTATCGAAGAAAAATCAATTATAGTTTGTGATATGCAAATACTATATGATACAGTAGCTAAACAAACAAAATGTACTCTCAAGAAATTTAAATCAAAAGAAAATAAAGAATTAAATTATAAAAATTTAAGTAATATCAGTAAAATACAATCAAGTTTAAAAGAATTTATTACTCATTATCATGGCATTGGATTTACCAATATTCAAAATTACCTCAATTTATGAAAATTTAAATACCAACATTATAAAATATCACCTTATGCAAAATCTGAAGCATTATATTTCAGTTTGTAAAAAAAATAAATCCCAAAATTAAATAAAATCAAATTTTAGGCCAGGTTGATGATTTTTTTTTATTTCATCAAGAGTTTTTTTGAAAATTAAAAGAAAATCGCTCTCTTATAAAAGACCAATAGATTTAATACAATTATTTTAAAAAACTGTCCCATTTATATTTACAACTCAGGTAATTTTTATATAAGTGTCCTTTTTAATTTTACAATTAAAGGTATAATAAAACTAATATTTAAACTAAGGAAGTGATAAAGTTGAAAACTAATGGTTTAGTAATTGCTATTGGTAATGATCATACCGCTTATGAATTTAAACAACCAATTATTAAATTTTTACATACAGAAGGCTATCAAATTTTAGATTTAGGAACAAATAGCAGTGAGCCTGTTGATTATCCTAATTTTGGTTTTAATGTTGCTAATGCTATTGTTAGTAAAAAAGCAGATTTTGGTATTGTAATTTGTGGTACTGGTATTGGTATTAGCATTGCTACCAATCGTATTAATGGTGTTCGTTGTGCCCTTTGCTATGAAGAAGAAACAGTAAGATTGGCAAGGCTTCATAATGACGCTAATGTTTTAGCACTAGGTGCTAGAATTATTTCTGATTATAAAGCAGTAGAACTTGTGAAATTATTTTTAAATACTAAAACAAGTGATGAAAAAAGACATCAATTAAGAGTTGCAAAACTAAAATAATTTTACTATTAAATTATTAAAGAGAGGATGTTTAAAAATGGATAAATCTTTTAATAAGGGTCTTGACCCAGAATTAAAAAAAATTGTGAAAG